>CBDTUG010000158.1:0-5132 GCA_965363555.1 uncultured Thermoanaerobaculia bacterium | reverse complement strand
CAGCGGCTGTGAAAACCCCCTTCTCGGTTGATCACTATTCACCGAGGGACCGCCGGCTCTCCAGGTTGGATCCCCATAATATTGAGCGGCAGATCCTCGTGGAAGGGCCTTCGATGGAGGCCGCCTGGAGGCGGTATAGTGGGGCGCTTCAACGCCTTGCGGAGCAATGCCGGGAGAGCGGGGCCGATCTGGTGATTCTGGTGGTTCCTCATTGCATTCAGGTCGCTCCGGTCTATCGGGAGCGTTTTACTGCAATGGGCGCCCGGTGGTCCAACGAAGATCTCCTGGCACGATCGCCGAGTCCATTCGTCACCAGGGTGCGCGAGGCCCTCGGTGATCAGTCCTCCGTTCGTATCGTCGATCTTTTGCCGGCCATGCTGCAGGCAGAAAGAGGTGGCGTTCGGCTCTATTCAACCAATGACCCCCATCTGACCCCGGAGGGATCCTGGTTCGTGGCGTTGCAGGTCGCGGTGGCGATCAGGGACTGATCGAAGCGTATACTCAGGACCGGTTCCTCCAGAAAAGAGCCGCGCCCGCGCCCGCGGTGACGACGATTTCGGTGACGACAGTCGCTCCGGCCGCGCCCATGCCGCCGAATCTCGGAATCAGAAAAAAGTTGAGGCCGATGTTGAGGATCAAGCCGGCGAGAGCAACCACCAGATACCGCTCCTGGAGGTCTTTTGCGACCAGGGCCTGGGTCAGACAATAGCCCAGGAAGACTGCCGGGGCAGCGAGACTGAGCAGGATGAGAATATTACCCGTGCGAGCCCAATCGGCGCCGTAGATCTGCGGAATGAACCATCGGCCGGTGCCGGCAAGGGCCATGGCGGCAAGGAGGCCCGACAGACTCAGCCCAACCAGGGTTCGTCTGAAGAGCATTCGAGCGCCTTCGGATTGGGCCAGCCGTGGGAAGACGACCAGCATGACGATATGCGGCACGATGAACGAGGCCTCAAGCACCCGGGCGGCGGTGAAATACAGGCCGACCTCGGCGTCTCCGCTCAGCAGTCCCAACATGACGATATCGATCCTCAAGTAGAGCAAGCCGACAACCCCTACGGCACCGAGCACGATCCCTTCGCGCAACAGGGCGGTGGTTGAAGCTGCCAGATCCGGGGTCGAGACCAACAGTTGCCGGAATCGCCGGAGAATGTCACAAAACGTTGTGCCCGCCAAAACCCAGGCGCCGATGACGCCGACGAGCATGGCCGTTGCCGCAGCAGCCGGGCCGGTCGAGCCTATCGATGCCAGCAGTGCCAGGGCGAGCACTACCATGACCTTGTGGGCCGTTCCGACGATGCCCTCCATCCGAAAATCGTCCAAGCCGCGCCGCCAGGAGAAGACGGCGTTCAAAGCGATCGCTCCCAGGACGGCTGTTCCCAGGAGGGGCAGGATCGGAACCTGTTCGGGGAGCAGTGCCGAGGCCGCCGTGATTCCAACGACCGCCGAAACCATTGCCACACTGAGGAACCTGAGCACGTGGCGAACCCTCGGCAGGTTTTCCCGAGCGGTGTACTTGGTGATGATCGTGCCGACGGCGGTATCCAGGAGCGGCTGGAGGATCAGCAAGAGCAGGGTGTAGGTGAAGGTCAGTCGTCCGACATCTTCAGCGCCCATCAGCCACGGCAGTGCGAGAAAGAAGACGAAGAGCGCCCCGCGTCCCACGCCGTGGTGTAAAAAAGCCCAGCCAAAATTGCGAATCATGGGGTGGTGGGTCTTTCAGTCAGGCTGGCGATGTTCTGTGTTTCAGCTGACGGCTGAGAACTGAAATCTGACAGCGCCCGACGAAACCACCTGGTTCGTTGCATGGTGCCGGTCTCTTCGGGTTTGGGCCATTTCCCCAACAACGCCCCGCAAAGGAGGGCACAAATGACCATGGTTGGTGGGTCGTGCACGAAGCAGTCGAGCAGTTGGCCGGCAGCCAGAACTGCCAGCGGCAACGCTGCTGCCGAATGTCGTGTCCGGCGGAAAACCAAAACTACAGCCCAGGCAAGAGTCAGAGCCAGACCAATGACACCGGTTTCCACCGTGATCTGAAGAGGGAGGTTGTGGGTGTTGAATCCGGTGCGGTCCATTACCCGGGGTCCGACAGAGCCCTGGAAGACGTTGGGGCCGATTCCGGTCAGAGGATTGGCGGCGATCTCGGTTGCGGCCTGACGCCACAACTGGGACCTCAGAGACAGGGTCTGTTTTCGTGCACTCAGTTCCCAGGTTCGCCCTTCGAGGGTCGGCTCGAGTTGCGGAACATACACCTTTCCCAAGCCTGCCTGCAGTGCGGCCACCGGCAGGAGAACGACGGCAAACGCAAAGACGGCGCCGGCTGCGAAGGCTCGTTTCCAGGTGACTCCCCCCGCTGTCACGGCGACTACCAACACGATGGCAAAGGTCAGATATGAGTTTCGGCTTCCGGACTGAGCCATCTGGGTAATCAGCAGGACTCTGGCCAGGGCAACCACCCAGCGATTGACGATGCCTGTCCTTCCAAGAGACTCGTTGAGGAACAGACCTCCGGCCATGATCAAACCGAACTGATTGGGCCAACCGAGGACCGAGGCGACTCTCGGTTGAATCGAGAGGGAGTCTTCGGTACGGAAAAAGCGCCACAAAGAATGGCCCGGCAGCACGGACTCCAGGATGCCTCCCAGGGCGAGCACGATGAGAAACAGCCACAGAGTCCGAAGCAGAGCACGGGTATGATCTTCGTCCCGGCCGGCCGTGGCCGCGCCGACAAAGACCATCGTCCACCCGCCGGCCTTGACCAGCCACCTGAGGCTGTGGCTGGGATCCCATCCGGCCACAGAAGCGATCAACCCCCAGAGGCCAAGGGCCACGGTCAGGAGGAACAGCGTCTGGTATTTCTCGAGAGTGGCCATCAGGGCCTTCCGGTGGACGCTGATCAGGCCGATGCCCCCCAGAGGTACCATGATATTTGACCAGCCGACGCCGAGGCCCGGGACCTTCGCCAGTCCAAAGACGCTGCCGCCAAGGGCCAGGGCCGTGAATAAGGAGGTCAGGGTCGGTGATGGTTCGTCGCTTCGCATCTGAGCTGCCATTGTGCCTCAGAAACTCCCGCTCCAACAAGGCGAATAATCGAGGCGAGAAAACCCTGCGAAGCGGGTCGGCGAACGCCGGGAGTGCCCTGGGGTTGCCTCTGTATTACTGGGCCAAGATTGTTCCTTTATTACAAGAACTCTATATCCTCGTTGTTTTAACTTCCTTCCTTATTGGATTTTACGCTGTATTTGAGAGAAGAGAGAAAACAAAAAACGCAAAGGCGCAGAGACGCAGAGTTCAGGAGGCTGGTGGCCCGGAGCGATCCGGGAGATGGCAACCGCTTTCGTCAAAGCGAAAGAAAGAGAACTGGCCTCTTTGAAATTGAATCGGGAACCACATATTCAACGCCAACACAGGCTTAACGGTCCATCTCCCATTTTTCCGTCTCTGCGCCTCTGCGTCTCTGCGTTTATTTCATGATCTAGTGTAGTGCGTCCGAAATAGCCGGTATTATTGGCAAATTTCTGATATTATTCAGGGCATGAGAAGAGCAGCTGTTATAAGTATTTCGGACCAGGATCGCACTGTTTTACAACGTTGGTCACGTGGGCGAAGCACTCCAACACGGTTGGTTGATCGCGCCAAAATTGTGCTTTTCGCAGCGGACGGCCTTGAGAACAAAGCCATCGCCGCCGACCTCGAAATCAACGAGAAGACCGTGGGGCTTTGGCGCCGCCGGTTCGCAAAGAGCGGTCTTGCAGGCATCGAGAAGGACGCGCAGCGGGGTGGCCGCAAAGCGACAGTGCAATACGGTGTCTTTGAGGCAGAGGTCATTCGCAAGACAACCCAGGAAGACCCACCGAACGCAACACACTGGAGCACACGCACAATGGCGGCTGAAGTGGGCATTAGCCCCGCAAGCGTTCGGCGAATCTGGAAGCGTAACGGTCTCAAACCTCATTTGTATCGGACCTTCAAAGTGAGCAACGATCCGCGTTTCGCTGAAAAGCTCGATGATGTCGTAGGGCTTTACCTAAATCCACCCGAGAACGCCATCGTGCTCTCTGTCGATGAGAAGAGCCAAATCCAGGCTCTCGACCGTACCCAGCCGGGGTTGCCGATGAAGAAGGGGCGTTCCGGGACAATGACCCACGACTACAAGCGTCACGGGACGACCACACTTTTCGCTGCGATGTGCACGATGACCGGAAACATCATTGGCACGTGCATGGAAAAACACAGACATCAGGAGTGGCTAAAATTCCTGCGCCTGATTGACAAACAGGTCCCGAGTGAGCTCGATATTCACGTCATCGCAGACAACTACTCGACACACAAGCATGAAAACGTCAAGCGGTGGCTGAAAGATAACCCCAGATTCCACATGCACTTCACACCGACCAGCGCATCGTGGATGAACATGATCGAACGCTTCTTCCGCGACATCACTGACAAACGTCTACGACGGGGAGTATTCAGAAGCGTGCCAGAGGTCGTCGAGGCCATCGACCAGTACATCGCTCACCACAACGAAGACCCAAAACCCTTCATCTGGACCAAAAAGGCATCCGACATCCTGGCAAAAGTTATGCGCGCGAAAAAGGTACTGAATAATGCCGCATCTGACTGACGCAGTACACTAGTTTCCGGAGCTGTGGGACTGTGTTCACGGTCGTTGCGCTCACCGGCTGGTTAGTTGTCGCCACCGGAGCTGCGCACGGCGCCACTTACCCCGTCAACACCCCGCTCGACGTCAACGACGGCAGCTGCGACCAGGTCGTCAACTGCTCGCTGCGCGAGGCGATCATCGCTTCCAACGCGTCCACCACCGTCGACGACATCATCAGCATTCCCGCCGACATCTACACGCTGACTCTGACAGGAACAGCCGAAGACGCCGCCGCTGACGGCGACCTCGACATCACCGACAGCGTTGCCGTGATCGGTGCCGGCGTCGGCCAAACGGTCATCGACGGCAACAACATCGAGCGGGTGTTTCACGTCGATCCTGCAGGAGCCGGCATCACCGTGGAAATGTGGGACCTGACTGTGGCCGGCGGCGTAGGTGGCATCCACCAGGTGGACGGCACGCTGATCCTGACCCGCCGGGAACCTTTAACCCTTACGCGCGGCATGGG
>CBDTUG010000157.1:0-5142 GCA_965363555.1 uncultured Thermoanaerobaculia bacterium | reverse complement strand
GGGTGTCTGAGGCAGGCGGAACGCCTGCCACCACAATGAGTCAGGTTTTGTTGTCGGTGCGGCCGTCCCGGCTGCACGGTTAACTAGACCCTATTGAAGGCTAAATCTTGTCTTCCGACCCCAGGAAATCCTTGACCAGGGCCAGGATTTCCTGGTCGGCATCTTCGAGCACATAATGCCCGGCTTCGGGGAAGGAGTGCACCTCGGCGTGGGGCCAGATGCGTTCGAACTGCTCCCTGAAATGATGATCAAAAACAAAGTCCTTCTCGCCCCAGCAGATGAGAATGGGATGGTCCGAAAAGGCCTCGAGACCCGCTGCGGTATCGGTGATCGTCTGATAGCCGGGGTCTGAAGGTTTGAGCGGGATGTCCTGCACGAAGCGTGCAGTCGCAATCCGGTCGGCCCAGGAATCATAAGGAGCGCAGTAGGCGTCTTTGACGGCCTTCGGAAGTTTTTTGCTTGTGACCGCAGCTGAGGTCGCACCTCTGGCAAAAAGATTGAGTCCCCGAACCAGAAAAACGCCCAATGGTGTGTCCCTGACCAATCGCAACTGCCACGGAACTGCCTTGCCTTCGGGCAGGTGAAAGGCGCCGGTGTTAAGGATCACCAGTCTGCGAATCCGCTCAGGATGCCGTACGGCCCATCCCAAACCAATCAGACCGCCCCAGTCGTGAACGATCAAATCGATGGGACCCTGATCGATGGTCTCCATCAAACACTCAAGATCCTCGATCCGCCGGTCGAGCCGATAGGGATAGACATCGTCGCCCGGCTTGTCCGACAAGCCACAGCCGATGTGATCCGGCACGATGCAGCGGTGATCCTGGCGCAAACCCAATATCAGATTCCGGTAGTAGAAGGACCACGTTGGGTTTCCGTGCACCATCAAGACCGGGCGGCCTTCGCCCTCGTCGAGGTAATGCATCTGAACGCCGTCGAGATCCAGACGTTTCCCTTCAAAGGGATAGAGATCGTGAGAAATCGGGCGCATCGTTTCTACCAGAGGATCTCGGCCATCGTGCAGTTGAGACCCGAGCCGATGCCCATCAGAGCCACTCGGTGACCGGACTCGAGCTTTCCGGCCTCATCCAGTTTGGCCAAGACGATCGGTACGCCCGCCGGCCCGATGTTTCCAAAATTGGGGTAGATTCGAAAAATCTTATTGAGGTCCAGCCCCAGGAGGCCTGCCAGCCCTTCGGTGTGGGCCTTGCTGACCTGGTGCAACACGAAATGGTCAAAATCCCCGGGCAGCCAACCAAACAGCCCGGCCCCTTCTCTCCAGGTTCCGGTGGCCAGTTCCATTCCGCCGATCATCAGACCCCTGGTGTCGGTCTCCATGTGATCGATATTGCCCCGGCACAGACGGCTGTGCTGGGTGGCGGCCCGGTTGATGCCGCCGAGAAATCGATGCCTATTGCCGTTCTGGTCAGCACGTCCCAGCACCATCGCCGCGGCGCCTGACCCCAAGGTCAGACTGGCAAAGTTAGAGCGGAAGGTGGCCTCATCAGTCTGTGGATCCAGCAGCCGTTCAATGGTCTTCTCCGTAATCAGCTCGCTGGTTTCCGCATCGACGACGATCCCGTAGTCGATCTGGCCGCGCTCGATCATGTTCCCGACCATATCCATGCCGTTGACAAACCCAAGGCAGGCATTTCCGATGTCGAAATTCATGCAGGTCGATGGCAAACCAAGGTTGCCGTGGACCAGGCAGGCAGTCGAGGGCTCCAGATAATCCCTGCAGACCGAGGTATTGACCAGGATACCGAGAGCGTTCTGGTCGATGCCCGCTTTCTCGATCGCCAGTCGTCCGGCTTCGGTCGCAGGTTCGCTCGGGGGAACGTCGGCATCCCAGAAACGGCGCTCCATGATGCCGGAGAGGTCCCGAAGCAAGTCAGCTCGCATTCCGAGCCTTTCCATAGTCGGCGAAAGCCGTCGTTCGATGTCCTCACTGGTCACCCTATTGGGCGCATCAACGTGCGTCACACTCAAAATCGAGACATTTTCAAATCGCATGTACATCCCCGCCGGGACACCGGCGGCGCCCCTTATCACTCCGGCGCCCCTGGGGCGCATTGACCGGCAGAGACTAACACCGCCTTCCTGAGACTGAAAGTCACTCTGCGGCGAAAATCAGGACGACGCCTCTATTCTTGATGTCATGTCGCTATTTCCATCCAGCTCTCAGGCCGGGCCCACCGCTTTCGTCACACCTTTGTCATAAATTGTCACACGACGGTAAAACCACTTACTGCCCTCTTGACGCATCAGTTTCCACACCATTAGCGTGTGCCTCAACGGAATCTCGTAATTGTGAAAAGCAAATAACTGCCTGCATTCTTGTAGAGCCAAAAGGAGTCATCGAATGTCATATTTGCGTCGTCTTTCTGTCCTCGTTCTTGTTGTGACGGGCTTGACGGTCTCTGCCGCAGGAGCGGCAGAACTCCCGTCGAGGCTCTTTCCACAGGTGGAAAAGGCCTCATTCACCGAAAATCAACAACCCCGGTGGCTCCACGGGAGCCTGGGACAGCTCGAAGACGGCGACATCAAGGCGGCCACCAGAAACTACATCGATGACCGTAGACATCAGTTCAACCTGACAACGACCGACGAGATCGAGGTCGTGCAATCGTCAAGCGATTCTTCAGGAATGACCCATATTCGTCTGCACCAGACACATTTCGACCTGCCGGTCGAAGGCGCCGACGCGTGGTTGCATATCAGTCACGATGGAAGAGTCGAGACTTTCAATGGATATTTCGCCGGAGACATACTTCAGGTTCCCGTCCCGAGCCTAGGCCCCAAGGCGGCTGTCGTTGCAATGAAGAACAACCTCGGCGCAACCAGCATCCGGCTTTTGGAGAGCCCCACTCTGGTCTACCGCGCGACCCCCAACACCGAGACTCGCTTGGCATGGAAGGTCCAGCTTGATTGGTCCAACACCCAAGAGGCCTCCCAGGACACGATTTATGTCGATGCCGAGAACGGAGAAATCCTGGCCCGGATCGGCCTGCTGCACGACAGCCTTTACCGAAAGATCTACAACGGCAACAACTCCACCTCAATGCCCGGCACCCTGATGTTTGTCGAAGGCAGTTCGTCTTCGGATTCGGTCGCGATGGCTGCATACGACAATAGCGGCGTGACCTACAACTTCTTCAAGACCGTGTTCAATCGTGATTCCTACGACGGCGCCGGCGCCCAAATCCCGTCGACCGTTCACTTCCTCTTCGATATGGGTGGTGGTCAATACACCAAGAACAACGCCGCGTGGAGCGACTACTACAAGGCCTTCATGTTCGGCGACGGCGACGGCTCGACATTCAGCCCGTTGGCCTATTCCTTGGATGTTACCGCCCATGAGCTGACGCACGCCGTGACCTCCTCCTCCGCCAACCTGGAATACCAGGACGACAGCGGCGCCCTCAACGAGGCGATGTCCGACGTCTTCGGCGTCGCCTGTGAGGCGTGGGACGACGGGGCCATCAGCGCCGATACCTGGAAGATGGGAGAGGATGTCTACACACCCTCGACCGCCGGCGACGCCCTGCGTTACATGAACGACCCGGCGGCCGACGGATCCTCCTACGACTATTACCCGACCCGCTACACAGGATCCGCCGACTATGGCGGCGTGCATTCCAACTCCGGAATCGCCAACCTGGCCTTTTACCTGGTGTCGCAGGGCGGAACCCATCCGCGCGGCAAGACCTCCGTCAACGTCACCGGTCTCGGCATGACCAAAGCCCAGGCTATCTTCTATCGCGCCTTGACCCAATACATGACCTCGACGACCAACTTCGAGGGCGCACGCAACGCGACTGCCCAGGCGGCCACCGATCTTTACGGCACCACCGAAACTGCCGCGGTCCACTCGGCATGGGATGCCGTCGGCGTTCCCGGCGGGGGATCCTCGGGCGGCGGCGATACCGAGATCTTCAACGGTGACACCGCCTCCAATCTCGGCGCCTCGACGGGTGGCGAACTGCACTTCTTCATGAACGTTCCTTCCGGTGCAACCAACCTGGCTCTTGCAACCAGCGGAGGCTCGGGCGATGCCGATCTTTATGTCAAATTCGGTTCAAAGCCGACGACGTCAAGTTACGACTACCGACCCTACCTGAACGGTAATGCGGAAAGCGTCAACGTAGCTTCACCCTCGGCGGGCACGTGGTACGTCATGATCCGCGCCTACAGCACGTTCTCGGGTCTGACACTCAGTGCGTCCTACCAGGGTGCCGTCTCCAACTCGGCGCCCAACGCGTCGTTCAACGTGTCGACCTCCTACCTGGTCGCCTCCTTCACCGACACCAGCACAGACTCTGACGGATCAATCGCGTCCCGCAGCTGGTCCCTCGGCGATGGAGGAACGTCCAGCATGGCCAATCCAGGCCACACCTACGCGTCGGCCGGCACCTATTCGGTGACCCTGACCGTGACCGACAACGACGGAGCGACGGATTCCCATACGGCAAACGTCACGGTGACAGCGCCCCCATCCGGCCCGACAGAGCTCTCAAACGGTTCGACCGTTTCCAACCTTCAGGCCTCTACCGGTAACGAGTTGGACTTCGTGCTCACCGTGCCGTCGGGCGCCTCCAACCTGAAGTTCGCGATGTCAGGGGGCACCGGTGACGCAGATATCTACGTCCGTTTGGGCGCAGCGCCAACCACCTCGACGTACGACTATCGTCCCTATAAAACCGGCAACAGTGAAACAGTCGATGTTCCGTCACCGGGCGGCGGCGCCTGGTACGTGATGATCCGGGCCTACAGCGCCTTCTCAGGAGTGTCCCTGACCGCGTCATATGACAACCCGGTGTCCAATAACGCGCCGACGGCCAACTTCACCGCCTCGACCGCTGACCTCAGCGTTTCCTTCACCGACTCAAGTACCGACTCCGACGGCTCGATCGCCTCCCGTTCGTGGTCCTTCGGCGACGGTGGTTCCTCAACCCTGACCAATCCCAGCCACACCTACGCTGCGGCAGGCAGCTACACCATCACCCTGACGGTCAGCGATAACGACGGCGCCACCGATTCCCATTCTGCCTCCGTCACCGTGACCGAACCGGCCGGTGGTGGCAACGAACTGGCCAACGGCGTTCCCGTCTCCAGTATATCGGCATCGACCGGCGGGGAACT
>CBDTUG010000156.1:0-5187 GCA_965363555.1 uncultured Thermoanaerobaculia bacterium | reverse complement strand
GACAACCGGACGCCAAGGCTGTAGGCGACGACAATGACGGATTCGACGACGAAGACGGCATCGTGCAAAGTCCAGGGACGGTCGAGTCCAGCATGACTGTGTACGCCACCGTCACCGCCTCGACCCCCGGTTTCATCAACGCGTGGGTCGACTTCAATGCCGACGGCGACTGGACCGATGCCGGAGAGCAGGTATTCAACGATGCACCAGTGGTCGCCGGCCCCAACAGCCTGACCTTCACGACCCCGACCGGGGTCGTGACCCCGACCTTCGCCCGCTATCGCTTTGATACGACCGGAGGTCTGACGGACATCGGGCCGGCTGCCGACGGTGAGGTTGAGGACTACTGGTTCGAGACGCCGATCTTCATCGACGGCTTTGAAAGCGGCGACACAACAGAATGGAGCGTCACGGTGAGTCTTGGATCCTGAGCCGGTTCGAAGGCCATCGCTTGTTATGAAAATTCCTGCCGCGACGCTTTGTTATGGAGGATCTTGATGAGGGTCACCAACGTTGCACGTGTTTCGCTTTGCTGTCTAATGGTCATATTTGTCTGCACTTCTGCCACTTCGGCCACCTCTCCGGAGAAATCGAGCCGAGCAATTGCGCTCGTCGATGATTTCGAAGACGGAATTTTATTGGATTCGTGGACGGACGATGGGGGCAGTTGCAATCCGTTTATTACCAACGCCCCCACCCCTCCCGCCTGTCCTGAGGGCACCAATTGCCTTGAAATCTTCGGCGACTGTGGTGATCTCTACCAGGGCATTTCCACAGATCTCCTGGGCTTCGAAGCAACCACTTTCAGCATGTACATACGGTCGGACACGCTCGATACCGGGAATGCCTACGTCGTGCTCGATGACGACAGTGACCCGTTTAATGGCACCGTGGCTATTTTCTTAGGCAACGCAACGCCAGAATGGATTTTTTCAAGTGGCGCCATCGGCTACACCTGCGGCCCTCGCGTCGCCTTTCAGTGGTACCTCCTCCGGTTCGACTTCGATTGGACGGCCCGAACGGTGGATGTTTTCATCGACGGCGACCTGAAGCACGCAGATATCCCGATCACCTCATCGGCCGCAACCGGATTGGACTACCTCTACCTCTTCAACTACCAGTCCGGAACCTCGTACTTCGATTACATCACCGCCTCCTCGTCGCCTCCCGAGCCACCAATCTTCGTTGATGGGTTTGAATCCGGCTACACGTCCTTCTGGAGCTTGACCGAACCTTGAACGAAGTAAGACGGCGCGGTCTGCGCCGAAATTAAACTCTGGCCTTAGCCCGACCTTTCCACCAGTGATCTGCTTCGACGAGAAGAGCGCGCCGGCAACTCTCTGAAGCTCTCTGGAAACAGCTCGATTATCAGTCCAACTCCTTCGGGTCATCGGCAGTGTGGGGAAAGAACTGCCGGAGGCGGTCGTCTGTCCAGATGAGGAAGAGGGCAAAGAGCATGGTGCCAACTCCGATGGCCGCGTCGAAGAAACGCGGCGCCGTCAGGGCCAACCGGATCATCACCGTCGCCACGGTAAAACCGAAATATCGAAAGGCAAAATCATAGGCCCTGCTGTAACGAAGCGAGGCCAAAACAACCAGGACATCGGCGAAGATCAACACCGTGTAGAAACTCGTGAAGAAACTTGAATAGAACGCCTTGAAACAACCTACCAATCCGCCACCGTTGCTGAAGGCATCCCAGATCACAACGATTCCGATCACCAGAAGGACCAGCGCGGCGGCGCCGAAGCGAGGACTTCGATCACTGTTAAGACGTCTCTCGACTTCGTCGAAGGTCGCATTCGAGTGATTGAGAATTGATCGAAATAACACGCTCGTTTCCTCCCGGAACACGTCGCCCTTACGCGCCAACCACGAGTGGCATCGACGTGCCTCTGAACCGGTGAGTTTGTGCAATCCGGAGTTTTCGATACCGGACGGCAGCTTCTGTAGACTGAGGAATATCGGGGGTGGACCATTGGTTCAGGTGGACGTATGAAGATCATCGAGCGGATTCTGTGGATCACCGGGCTGCTCCTTCTGGCGGTGGCCCTCTTCGGTTGGGCCAGGGGCGCTTATTTCAGTCGCCGGGATGTGGCCAGGTTTGAACAGGCACGAGCGGCCGAAGAGGCCCGGTTGGCAGCGGAACCCAGCCCAACACCTGCACCGACTACAACACCACTGCCCCCGGTGACGGCCGGAGAGCTGGCTGAGGCAGACGCGAAGGTCAATACCGAGCTATGGTCCCCTAAAAGGGTTGACGAATACGAGGAGAGCCTCGAGGTCGATACCGGCCTTCCGCTTGCGCTTCTCAGTATTCCCAAGATCGATCTTGTGGTTCCTGTATACGAAGGCACCAGCGACTTGGTCCTCAATCGTGGCCTGGGTCGCATCGTAGGAACGGCACAACTCGGCGAAAGCGGAAATTGCGGAATTGCCGGGCACCGCGACGGTTTCTTCCGCAAGCTCAAAGACATCGGCCCTGGCGATCAGATCTTGCTTCAGACCATCGGTGGAGATGACACCTTTATCGTTGAAAACATCACGATCGTTCTACCGGAACAAGTCGAGGTTCTCCGCCAGGGCGAAGACGACGTCATCACGCTGGTGACCTGCTATCCGTTCTATTTTGTCGGCAGTGCTCCGAAACGATACATCGTGCGGGCCGTTCGTATGCCACGCGATTGATATATTCGTGCGGTAGGACCTGGTCGGTCAATCTCACGGCCGCCGACCAAGGAGAAATAGTGTTGTCGCGAATCGACCACACGGTCATCCTGCTTTCCTGTGTCGCCATTTTGCTGGCGTCTGGTTTGACGATCGCGGCAGGGCCGACTCTACAGACATCTTTTCAGCAACTCGAGGCAGCGGCGCCCGATCTCAATCCGGTCGTCCTGGAACTGGCGCTCGAGGCCGCCGAGTGCGCGTGGAAGAGTGGCGAAAGACGGCGCGACATCCTTTCCGTCATTGATTACTCGCTGCCATCGGTGACGCCTCGTCTCTGGGTCTTCGACATGGATTCAAAGACACTGATCTACAAAGAATTGGTCGCCCACGGCGTCGGCAGTGGCGAGTTTTCGGCGACCAGGTTCTCCAACCAATCCGGGACCAAACAATCCAGCCTGGGCCTCTTCCGCACCGGCACAACCTATTTCGGCCAAAACGGCTACTCTCTGAAGCTCCATGGTTTGGAGAAGGGCGTCAACCACAAGGCTCTGGACCGAACCATCGTCATGCACGGGGCGTGGTACGTCAACGAGAACTTCGGCAAGAAATACGGCCGCATGGGAAGGAGCTGGGGCTGCCCGGCCCTGGATCCCAAAGTAGCCAAGCCGTTGATCGATACGATTAAGGAAGGCACGCTGCTCTTCGTCTACTACCCTGACCTGGACTGGCTCAACTCATCGGAGTTCCTGAGAGGATGTGGTGGGGATTCGTCAACAACATCACCTTGAGGGTCAGTCAAGGCAGAAAACGGCCCCCGAGGTTGCACCCGGGGGCCGCAGTAATGATCTTTTTGTAAAAAAATCTTCAATTCCAGGTGGGTGATTCGGATCTTCTCCCCTACTCGTTCAGGCCGTCATCCAACCAGTACTTGGTGCCGGCGAGGTCGGCATTGAGCATCAGACCCTTCTCGGTGATCTGGTAGATGGCCAACCCGTTGATGAAGTTGGTCTTGGCCTCGGCCGCATTCTTGCCGGCTGATGCGGTGGCGCCGGCGTCCGCCTGCCAGCCCTTTTCGATGAAATTGGTCAGAGTCTCCGAATTCTGGAAGAAGAACACAACCTGGTATTTGTTGACGCCGAGGCCGAAACCGATCCCGCCGGTTCCCATCTTCATGTAGGCACGCTTGCCGCTCTCCTTTGCGACCGCGACACCCCTGCCACCGCCACCGGAGATACCGAAGGCAACCTTGGTATTGTCAAAGACCGCCCAACCGACGGCCAGATCGAACAGGCTCTTGGCATTGGCATCCTCTGCGAAAAGCTGGTCAAGCGTCGCCTGTGCGACCTCATTGATCTTGGCACGCTTTGAATCATCCTTGAGTTCGCCGGAGGTCTTCTCCTCGGCGAACACCGCTCCTGGAACGACAAGCGCCAGCGCTGCAACACAAACGGTCAGTTTAAAAGCTGTTCTTTTCATGGTCTCACTCCTTATTTTTACCGGAAAAATTCGGTCCACGGATGATCCGGGAACCACACTGGCGACCTCGGAGGCTGGATTGCATAGAGCCCTAACGGATTTCGGAGCGCCACGAAGGGTCCATTGATGCGGATTTTCGTCGCAGTACTCTGAGTGCGGGTCGGAAATTCAACAATACTGGGGCCTCGAGCCGCCCAAAAGACACAGTGATTCTATGCAATACAGCCTCCTAGTTCAGATTCTATCACCGACCAGAACCAGGGCGATCATCAGCTACACTATGGGCCCCTGGAGGCGTACGTGATTGAGGTAAAAATGTATTCTTGCCGAAAAGCGATAATAGTCCCCTTATTTCTCTTAATTGTTGCTGTTTTCGGGATCGCCTGCAACCGTCCGGTGGCTATTGAACCCGGACTGAAGACACGCGAGGTCGTGCTGCTTTACACCAACGATTTCGAAAGCGCCTACGACCCGATTCAGGCCTTCTGGCGGGATGATCTCAAGCACGTCGGCGGAGTTGCCGAATTGGCGAGTCTGATCCAGTCCGAGCGTGCGAAGGCGGAGTTGAGCTTTCTCCTCGATGCCGGGGACATTTTCACAGGCACTCTGGCCAAGCTGACTCACGGAGAGTTGCCGTTCGAGTTGATGATCACCATGGGCTACGACGCGATGTGTATCGGAAATCACGAGTTCGAATACGGTTGGTGGGTATTGCGAGATGCCATGCACCGCGCGCCCTTCCCGGTGCTCGCGGCAAATTTATTCTACGAGGGCACGGATATTCCGTTCGTGCAGCCCTCCACGATCATCGAGCGTGATGGATTCAGGCTCGGGGTCGTCGGCGTTTTCGGGACTGATGCGGCAACTGCGCTCTTTCCACCACATCTCGCGGGCATCGAGGTCCGTGATCCGGTGGTCGCCGCCCAGAGAGAGGTTGCACGTCTGCGGCCCGATGTCGACCTGATCATCTTGCTCACCCACCAGGGAAAGACCGCGCCGATGCAGACCGACGACGAAGCCGATCTTGCGGTACAGCGTGATATC
>CBDTUG010000155.1:0-5191 GCA_965363555.1 uncultured Thermoanaerobaculia bacterium | reverse complement strand
GAGATGACTATCGCAATGACGGCGCCGGCCCCAAGACCCACTAACACGAATCGATCACTCAGGCTCCGCGCCAGCCAAATCGGGATCTCCCGCATTCTCGAAGGTAGCCGGTCACTATTCTGAAAAAGAACCAAGTACAGCCCCCCAACCAGGGCCGTCGGTGCGGCAAACCAAAGAAAGTTGGGATGCACCAGGAGTCCAAAACCAAGTGAGGCCCCAAACCCCCACGCCACCGGAACCGATCGATCCCGGACCAGTCTCAGCAGCAGCCACAGGCTGAGCGCCGCCATCGCCGGCAGTGCACAGTACGGCAAGTAGAGTTTCGACAGGTTAACGACCGGAGGATAGCTGACCACCAGACCGGCCGCCAAAACACCTGCGGCCGGACCACGGAGCATCAACCCGATGCGATAGGTGCAGAGAATCAGCAGCGCAATAAACAGGCCGTTGACCATCAGGGCTGCGCTCTCATTTCGCCCGAAGATCAAAATAAAAGGCGCTGTTAACAGCTGATAAACGGGAGGCCGGCCACCGAAGGACAATGCTCGCATCGCCGACGAGAATGAGTGCAACGTCCCGTCACCGACACCGTCGAGAAACCTCAGGAGATTGGTCAAATACACGTAACTGTCACCCACGGGCATGGACGACCGATCACAATTCGTCCACCAGAGGTTGACGGCAACAGCCACCACGATCAGCAGCGCGACGATGCCTCCCGCAGAGCGCCGACTGAGCGTCTCAGGGGTTTCCACAGCGGCGGTGGGTGGGGTTTCAACCATATGTCTCATATCGCGATTAATAATGATGAATTCGACCTCAGAATGTCAACCGAACTCCTTCAACCTCCCTGCGATCACGTTATAATCCACAATGCCGGTTTCGTGATGCCAATATGGTTTCGACCCGGCCATTGAATTATGAACGTTTACCTCAACGATTTCCGACAACAGTGGATGGCGATCAAATCGGATGCCATCGAAGTCTTCGACCTATTCGCATCGAGTGGCTGGTACGTCTTCGGAGACAAAGTACGGTCCTTCGCCGAAAACGAGGTATCACTCCCAATCCATCCATTGTTGTCTGCCGCCGGGGTTGATGCGATCATCGACGCCAGCAACCCGTGGCAACCATGACGTTTTCTCTGATAGTGCCGATCTACCGCAACGAGGAGTCTATCCAAGAACTTCTCGAGACCCTAGAAAACCTGAATCACCAGATGTCGGGCGAACTCGAGGCCGTCTTGGTGGTCGATGGAAGCCCCGACCGCTGTGCGGAGCTCTTGGCCGACCGCCTTCCGACAGCAGGATTTCGGTCGCAGCTGATCTGCCTCAGTAGGAACTTTGGTTCGTTTGCGGCAATCAAAGTCGGTCTGGAACACGGAAATGGTGATTTCTTCGCCGTGATGGCGGCGGATCTCCAAGAACCGCCGGACCTGATTCTCGAGTTTCGCGAGAGACTCCTCACAGGCTCATGCGATGTCGTTGTCGGTTCCCGAGTCGGCCGTGGAGATCCAATCTTCTCTCGTCTCGCCTCAGCTGTGTTTTGGGGCTGTTACCGCACAGTCGTGCAAAGCGAGGTCCCTCGGGGTGGGGTCGACGTCTTCGCTTGCACCAGTTCCTTCAAAGATCACCTGGTCAGCCTCGAAGAAAGCAACTCAACGCTGGTCGGTCTGATTTTCTGGCTCGGATTTCGTCGCGACGAGATCAAGTATACGCGGCATCCGCGCCGCCATGGAAAGAGCTCCTGGTCGTTTTCGCGAAAGCTCCGTTACCTGCTCGACAGCACCTTCGCCTTCTCGGACCTCCCTATTCGGGTGCTCAGCGGAGTCGGTCTCTTGGGGATGACACTCGCGGTGATCCTCGGCATCGTCGTCTTGTGGTCCAAGATTTCCAATACAATCGCAGTCCCCGGCTATGCGGCCACCGTGCTGGTAGTGATGTTTTTCGGCGGATTGAACTCGCTCGGAATCGGATTGATCGGTGAGTATGTGTGGCGGTCCTTTGAAAACACCAAGGCACGTCCTTACGGGCTGGTGGCGGCAAAAAGGTCCTTCCAAGGAGAGAAAGGGTGAGCATCCCTAAGACATCTCCAGCACCTGCCACGCAGGTTGCTACCAGAAGTGAACCACCGTGTCTGCTCGGGGACGTACGTAGATACGACATCCCCGTCGATGCTGATCTTCGAGGCAACTCTCGAGATGTCCAATTGAGGGCCGTGTGACGATGACGTCGAAAATGTTTGAACATCGAAATCGGCATGCTCAACACCAGAAATCGAAGCACCGAACAGCTTTTGTCATTCTCTTGGCTGGCGTCGTCTTGGCAACCGCAAACTGCTCTCCCCCTTCATCAGCCCCCTCGGACGGCAACGTCCCGATGAACGTGATCATCCTCCTCGTCGACACCCTTCGGGCCGATCACCTTGATTGCTATGGCTATTCAAGGGACACCTCGCCACACCTCGACACCTTCGCCAAGGACGCCGTCCGGTTCGAAAACGTGACCTCCCAGGCGCCGTGGACCAGCCCGTCGGTCGCATCCCTGCTCAGCTCGCTCTACCCCTCGGCACATGGCCTCGTGACCTTCAAGGAGGGCAATCGCGTACGCCGCCTGGCGGAATCCGTGACGACTCTTGGGCAGGTCCTGGAGGCGAACGGCTACCAAACCGCCGCATTCGTCGCAAACCCTTTCATCAGCCCCAGAGCCGGCCTGGACCGGGGCTTTGCGGTCTTTCGGAACTTCCCTTTTCGAGACACCGGGGAAGGCGCCCCTGCCCCGGAGCTTAACGATGCAGCGTTGACATGGCTCAACACGGTTGATGCAGAGCCGTTCTTCCTCTTCCTGCATTATATGGACGTGCACGGGCCCTACTTGCCGCCGGCGCCCTACCGCACGATGTTTAACGATCCGAAGCGGCAGCGGCACCCAATGACCAAGGTCGAAAAACGCCGGATACCAAAATACCTCCGGGTTCCCGACCTGGAGACCGTCGAAGAATACATCGACCTCTATGACGGCCAGATCCGTTTCTGGGATGACCGTTTTGAAGAATTCATGAATCAGCTGGATGCCGGCGGATTCCTCGACAATACGATGGTCGTGGTGACCTCCGACCACGGCGAGGAGTTTCTTGAACACGGTGGTTTCAACCATGGCGGGACGCTCTATGAAGAACAGATCAGAGTCCCTCTGGTGTGGAAACTCCCGACCCACCGAATCGGTCCTTCTGTGGTTGAGGCTGAGGTCGAGTTGGTTGATGTTGCACCGACCATTCTGGCTCTCACAGATATCGAGGCCATCGGGGAGATGCAGGGAGACGATTTGAGGCCGCTCTTCCAGGACGGACCATGGGAGGCCCGGCCCGCCTTCAGTGAGGCCGCAGTTAAGGGCGGTGGCGATCCACTTCCCGCCGGCGAGATCAAGGCCGTTCGCTCCGGCAACATCAAGACCATCGTAAACCTGACCAGCAGCCAGGCGCTCACCTACGATCTTGATATCAACCCAGGAGAGAACGTGGCTATGGCTCAATCCGCGGGCCGACCGACCGAGGCCGGACGAACCGCTATCGATGAATGGTTCAGGACCAACAAGATTCTGGCAACTCACTTTTTGCCCGGTTGGTCAGACATCGAGCCCGCTCAAGTTGATCAGCTCGAGGCTCTCGGCTACATCGAGCGGTAACGGGCAAATGGACTCACTCCCTAGAGCCCCCGCGCGCCGCCCCTCGGTCAACCTTCAGATTTTCCTGGTGACCGTTATCGTGCTCTTGGTTTCTTTGTTGGTCTGTGATCTCATCCCGGTCGCAAACCACCTCGGTTACGACGGCTACAGATATGGCAAGTGGGTCAAGGAACTCACACTCGATTCACTGCCCGGGGGCTTCAACTCCTACGAAGTCAACCGATTTCTCCCCTCGTTGGTGGTTCGCTGGACGCTTCTCGCCTTGCACTTCGAACTTTCCAACGAAAATATCGTGACCGCATTCCGTATCGGCAACCTCCTCATGGTTGTCATCACGGTCATCCTCTGGTGCCGTTCAGCGGACCTGATTGGAATCCGCTCAACGGGCAAGTGGCTTGGGTTCATTGGCCTCGTGATCAACCATGCCACGCTCAAGGTAGGCTTCTTCTACCCCGAATTGACAGACAGCTTCGCCATGACTCTGGGTACGGCCTGTCTCTTCTTCTATCTATCCCGGAGGGGTTCTGCACTGCTGGTGACAACCCTGATTGGCAGCTTCGTATGGCCGACCATACTCCCTTTCGGACTCGTAATGCTGGCCTTCCCTCGTCCTGTTGAGGCTCCCTCGCGAAACCCCGCCCGGCCAGCTCCCTGGTTCGCCGCTGCAGCAGCAGCCGCAACCCTCGTAATGATCGGTTGGGTCGTTGCATCGGGCTTCCGACTCAGGTCAACACCTGTCGATCTCTGGTTGAGCCTGAGCTACTTGAGCGCCGCAGTGGTTGCCACCTACGTATTCTTCGGGGTATACCACCTCACCAATTCGCAGGCGATCTGGCGAGATCTGAGGCCGACAAACCTCGTGAAACAAGGGTGGCTCTGGATCGCCCTGTTGCTGCCAATCATTGTCGGTCTCGTCAAGTGGTCACTGGTCTCGGAACCGGCACGAATTAATGGGAAGAGAATTTTTTTCGAAATCCTCTACACCAGCATTACCGAGCCCGGAATATTCCTACTGGCACACGTCCTGTACTTCGGGCCGATCATCATCCTGACCGTCTTGCTGTGGCCCCGAGTCGCCTCATGCTTGATCTCCAACGGAACAGGGCTGGCGCTGTGCTGTGTCCTCGCTTTGCTGATCGGCGCGGGGAGCGAGTCCCGCAAGTGGATCAACTTCTTTCCGGTTGTAGTCCTAGCAACAACGCACGCCGCTCAATCCCTCGACTGGACACGCTGGCGTTTGCCGCTGTTCGCCTGCCTGTCTCTACTACTGTCAAAGGTGTGGATGCCGATGGCTCGAGATGTAAGCCTGCCTCTGGTTGGTGAGGTCGGCTGGCGGGCCCTTTATTTATCAAGCCGAGGCCCTTGGATAGGCTATGAACTCTACTTGAGCCAGGCGGTTGTTGTGGCGGCGGTTGCAGGTGCAATCTACTTCTTCACATTTCACCACAAACGAAATCAGACTACAGATATCCCAGAGCCTTGAGCGCTTCCACCTGCTCCGGACTCAA
>CBDTUG010000154.1:0-5204 GCA_965363555.1 uncultured Thermoanaerobaculia bacterium | reverse complement strand
ATGCACATCCTGGGGGCTGCATTGGCTCTGGAGGCATTGAAGCGCCCAATGCGGGCCCATCTCTACACGACCTCGGACTATCTCAAAGATGGTGCGACTTCGTGGCTGGGCGGTTGGCGTTCCCGTGGGTGGACAACCCGGGAGGGCAAACCGGTCAGCAACCGGGAAGCCTGGCAGCGCTTGGAGCAGCAGATCGACCGCCACGACCTGACATGGCACGTCGAAAAGACCGACGACGCCTTCGAAGAAATGAACGAGGTCAAGAATACCGCGAAAGAGGTCTTGGGAGTTCCGGTAAAGACCAAAAGGTCGAAGAAGAAGAAATAGCCACAAAAAGGCACAGAAAAAACAGGAACCAACCCTGTCAGGCCGTAGGGGCACGGCGCGCCGTGCCCGTGCTCAAACTGCCGATCCCATTCGCCTCACCCGACAACCACCTCGATCAACTCCCGCCACTGATCGATGATCGGGCCCCATGCCAGAGCGGATCCCCGGGCGGTCGAGGCGTTCCTCATTGCAACTACGGTTTCGGGCTCAAGGGTTTGCACGAGCGCCTGGGCCAACGAATCGCTGTCGCCTACTGGGGTGAATAGGGCGGCATCAGCTCCGCTCTCGCGAAGAGAGGGGATGTCCGAGGCGATACAGGGGGCACCGCAGGCGATCGCTTCGGCCAACGGCAGACCGAAGCCCTCGGCCTCGGAGGCCAGAACGAAAGCTTCGGTGTGACGCATCAAGGCACGGGCCTGGTTCCGAGTGACGTATCCGGGCCGGTGGATACGGGCGCTATTCGGACTGCGGTCGATCCGCTCGACGAGGGGCCCGGTGTCCCAGCCCTCGCGACCAGCCAGCACCAGGTCGGGAGCCTCAGGCATGATCTCCTGGAGACGGTCCCAGGCCTTGATAAGGGTCAGCAGGCCCTTGCGCGGCTCAAGGGTGCCCAGATGGAGGATGTAGGGTCGACGGTCGGCGAAAAGACTCCGGGTCTGCGCACCTTCGCCTGGGTCGTCGGGAGGGGAGAAGAACTGATCGACGCCGTAGCCGATAAGATGGAGCCGGTCACGGACCCTCGGGAAGTGCTCGATAACCTCGGTACGGGTAGCCTCGGACCCAACGACGATCGCCCGAGCCGCCTCAAGGCTGGCTTTGATGAATGGGTTGAAGGTCATTCGAGTCACCACGGTGTGACGTTCGGGATGGGTCTTGGGCGTCAAATCGTGCACCATGGCGATGCCGGGAATGCGAGAGCGGCGGGGCACCATGGCCAGTGAGCCGATGAAAACGTCGGCTTTGGCCTGCTGCAATGTTGCGGGGAGCAACATGTGGAGCCACAGGGACCCTGGAAGGCGCAGATAAGGTCGAGGCAGGATCTGGACATTGGGCTGGTTCAGTGCTTCGGGCAGGTTGAGGGGCTTCGAGGCGCCCAGGAGAATCCTGGTTGAAGCGTCGGACGCCAGCCCGGCCATCACCTGGGTGGTCCAGGTCCCAACGCCGGTATGGGGGCCGACCAGTGCTCGGGCGTCACACGCGATATTCATCGGGCGCCGTCTGTTCGAGGCCTGCTGCCTGGCGCAAGACCTGCGCTGTTGCAGTCGCAGCCTCATCCCAGGAGAACAAGGCCGCTCGTTGTCGTCCGGCCTCGCTGAGGGCCCGCCTACGATCTGGGTTCCCGAGCACATCCATCAGTGCCGATGCGATGGCTGAAGAGTCATCGGGATCGACGCACAGTGCTGCGGAACCGGTCACCTCAGGCATCGCCGAGCGATTGGAGGTGACGACCGGCGTTCCGCAGGCCATGGCCTCCAGCAGAGGTAGGCCGAAGCCTTCGAGCCAGGATGGGAAGAGGAAAACGTCTGCACCGCTGTAGAGACCGGCCAATTGCCGGCGTTCGACGTAGTCCAGGTGCATGATGCGGTCCCTGACGCGGGAGGATTCCAGGGCCTGCCTGATGCTCTGGGTCCGCCAACCCCAGCGGCCGACCAATACCAAATGGCCCGAATACCCGCGATCGACGGCGAGGGCGAAGGCCTCGAGCACGCCGACGACATTCTTTCGAGGCTCCAGCGTCGATACGAACAGGACGTAGGACGAAGGGAGACCGGCCGGAGGTTCGGGTTCATCCTCTCCGGCAAATTCGGGATCCAGCCCCTCGTGGATGATCCGCACCTGCTCTCGATCGATGTCCAGGAATTTTGTGATATCACTGGCCGTCGCCTCGGAGACCGCGATCAATCGGAATGAGCGGGCAAGAGTTGCTGCCAGGTTGCGTTCGAGTTCATCCAGGGTCGCCTGGTTGACCGTGTCAGGCAGTGCTTTGAACGCCAGATCGTGCACGGTTGCGACGATCGTCGGTCCGAAGGGAAGCTGGGACCGAGGCATGAAGAAGTTGGGGGCGAAGAGAACGTCGTTGCCGTCGAGAAACCGCAGCAGAGGTTCGACGACTCTGCGGAGAACCCACAGTGTCGGTCGGATCGGAAGCAAAAACCCGGCAGGGAGGTGATGAATGCGAAGGCTCATATGACGGGAACCCGGCATCGGCGGGGCGGCTGGGTCATTCGGAGTCAGGAATGTATGGGCGTAGAGGTTGTAGCGCAGGCCGTCGTCTCGCCGGTCCATCGCCGAGAGTAGATTCCATTCATACCAACCGACGCCGGTCATGCGCTCAAAGAACGGGAAGACGTCGACGCCGACGATGCCGATTTTCTCCCGACGGACCAACAGCCGCCACCCGCGCTCGAAACGCCCGCGGAGCGTGCCCAGAATGTCACGCAGAAGGTGAAGAAAGAAGATCGTCGTTGATCGAATGCGGCCCATGGCCGAGCATTGTAGCCTAAAGGCCCGGTCAGGATGGACAGTGACTGCGGCTGTGGGGAAGCAGCATCTTCAGGGGGCAGCCCATCTCTCGATCGTGCCTTCATCGAACCCAGCTTCAAACAATGGCGGTTCTCGTCCGGCAAGGTGATAGACGAAGAGTCGGGCCTGACCTCCGGGGAGGTTGATCACTCTGGTGGGGAGGTCGTGGAGCCACAGCGCGAGCGGACCGGCAGGGGGGTCGGGCGCGACCACGGCCAGCCAGGCGGCGCCCTCTTTCTCCAGTTTTTCAACGAGGTGGGGTTTCAGATCACGGTCGGGAATCGACCAGCCGTAACGCCTGGCGCGGTAGAGCAGGTGGGGTGATCTGGGATCCAGACCTCCGGCGGAGACAACGACCAACTCTCCCTTGGGGACGACGGTGCCGATAGCGAGGCCGGCGGTCCTCAGAGGTTCCAGGACCTCGTAGTAGTGCTGAGTACTCCATCTGAGGGATTCAGCCCCAACGACCAGAACCAGGACCAAAGCCACCACGGGTTGAAAAGCAGGTCGTGCCTTCATCAGACCGGT
The DNA here is from genome assembly GCA_965363555.1 of uncultured Thermoanaerobaculia bacterium. GTDB lineage: Bacteria > Acidobacteriota > Thermoanaerobaculia > Thermoanaerobaculales > Sulfomarinibacteraceae > DAOWGJ01. Next base: position 1,826 of record CBDTUG010000154.1, on the reverse strand, counting down.
GATGTGAAGGATGCCCAGTGCCATCAGGACTGAGATCGGGCCCACCAGGGGAAGCTGATAGTAGTTGTGCATGACATTGAGATTGAAGAAGATCACGACGCCGAGGCCGGAGCCGGTGATCCACCAGAGAAGGTTCCGACGGTAATTGGCAGCTGAGACCCAGAGGCCGATCAGCGCGAGGACCAGCCCGAGCCAGCCCGTAATTTCGAAAAGAATTCGTTGGCCGAGCGCGAGCCAGTGGGCCGGATTCTGCCGCATGGACAACGTCCCGAACCACCAGTGGAAGTTGTTTGTAAAGTGACGGTAGGTCGGGATGAAACTCCAGTCGGGCGCCGCACCGTTGACCGTCATGGCATGCCATTGCCACCCCGCAAGCACCAGTGCGGGCAGGATGAACGCCGGAGCATGTTTGAAAACCAGTTTCCAGCGACGCCTGCTGAATGTCATGAAGATCAGAAGAGGCACAAAGGGCAGGACGTACGGTGCCTTAATGATCAGGGCTAGTGCGGCAGGGATCGAACCCATCCACAACCAAGGTCCGGAGTCTCGTTTGATCGCTTCGACCCACAGCCAGGCCATGGCATGGGCGAAGAAAAGTGCCGAATAATCGATGTGGATGGCTCGCGAATAAAAGAGGGACAACGGCACGATCATGGAGATCACCGTGGCAAGGCGAGCGGGTTCACGGTCGGTGATCGAGCGCACAAACAGGAAGAAGAATACGGTTGAACCGAGGAAAAATAACAAGGTGACCCAGCGCGCAGTGATATGGCTCGGACCGAAGAGGTGGTAGGCGACGGCGGAGACAGCCTCGGGCAGGGGGAACTCCAGGATCAAGGTTCGGTGGTCGCCCATCCAACAGACTGAAGGATGGAGAAGGTCGAATCCGTCGGAATAGAAGGCATGGATGTATTGGGCGGTGTCGCATTGCCTCCAGGTGTGGGGACCGTCGATCATCTCTCCCATGCGGGGCACCCGAAGCAGCAGGGCTGCAAGAATCAGCAGAATCACCACTGCTCCGCCGAGTGAGGTGTTGGACCGTTGTCTGCCGTCGCCCAGTGGGGGATGGTCGGGCTCGGTGGGTTTGTTGACCGAAACATCGTCGGCGGTGAAGGGACCGGTGGCGATCAGACCGATCGGCAGCCAGAACACCAGCCAGGAGGAGAGGTGGGGCTCGGAGACCAATCGATGGCCGTCCGGGATCAAGCAGATGATGCCGAACAGCAGCAGAATCAGAGGATCCCACTCGCCGTCCACTCGGGCGTTTCGCCGGCCGGCCCTCAAGGCCGAGGCGATCACCAGAATCATAAGACCCAGCCCAACGAGGCCTCCGTAGTACAGGGTGCCGATGACCCCGCTGTGGGGATGCAGGAGTTTGAACCCGTTGGGAAACTCCCAGGATCCCTTTGGGAATTCGACGTTATCGTCGGCATTGATGCCTGCCCCGACCATGGGCCGGTCGGCCATTCTTTCCAGGAGGGTCTTCCAGATGTAGATCCGACCGGCGTCGCCGCGTTCAACCAGGTCTACGTACTTCGATTCGCTGGTGAGGAGGATGCCGAAAATGATGATGACGGCTATCAGGGCTACGGTAAAAGCCCGTCGGCCCCGGTAGGCGGCGACGCTGATGAGGCCCGTCGCAACCAACGCGAGGATCACGGTGCGGCCACGGGTCAGAAAAATGCCAAATGAGAGAAAAACAAAGGCTGTTGTCCATACGATTCGGGGGCTTTGTGTCCCGGACCGCAACGCCGACCCCAGAGCCAGCAGGGCAGCAAAGCCCAGGGCCTGGGCGAAGAGATTGGGGTGTTCGAAGTGAATCGCCG
>CBDTUG010000153.1:0-5211 GCA_965363555.1 uncultured Thermoanaerobaculia bacterium | reverse complement strand
GTCTGGATGCCACGGGCCCTGCCGGCCTTGGGCTTCGAAAAGGCATCGACGGCCGCCTCCAGGGTCACCGAGGCCAGAGCGTCGTGGTTTTCGAGAGAGCGGGTTTCCGAGCCCATTTTGAGGTATGGCCCGAATCGGCCGTCCTGGGCGGTGATGGCCTCGCTTTTGTCGGGGTGGGTGCCGACGGTTCTGGGAAAGGACAGCAACATCAGGGCGGTTTCCAGATCGAGAGTTTCGGGGTCCATCGATGGCCACAGGCTGGCCATCTTGGGTTTGGATTTTTTGTCGCTGCCGCCGTCACCCAACTGCACGTACCATCCAAAACGGCCATTCTTGACGTAGACCGGCAGGTCGTTCTCCGGGTCATTACCCAGGGCTTCATCCGTCTTTCCGGCGTCGGCAAGCATCTCGAGCGCCTTGGTCAGATTCAACTCATCCGGCGCGACATCGTCGGGAATTGAGGCTCGTTGATCGCTGTCTCCACGCTGGAGGTAGGGGCCATATCGACCGACCCGAACGGCGATTGTTTCGCCCTCTTCGGTCTTCCCCAAGTCGAATCGGGAGACAACCCGTGGATCGATCTGTTCCGCGTGGCTGGCTATCAGCGCCTTCAGGCCCAACTTGCGGATCTCAGTCGTCGAACCATTACCTCCGGCGGTACCAAAGAAGAAATCGCTCAGCCAAGCCGTTGAGTCCAGGTCCCCGCCGGCGATCGCATCGAGTTCGTTCTCCATACGGGCCGTGAAGTCGTAGTCGACCAGATCTGGCAGATTTTCTTCCAGCAGACGGATGACCGCGAAGGCGGTGAAGGTCGGCACCAGCGCCTGCCCCTTGTGCCACACGTAGCCTCGGTCCTGAATCGTCTGGATGATGCTGGCGTAGGTCGAGGGTCGGCCGATGCCGCGAGCTTCCAATTCCTTGACCAGGCTGGCTTCGGTGAAACGTGCGGGCGGTTGGGTTGTGTGCTGGGTCGACTCGAAGCCTTCGGCCTCAACACTCTCTCCGGTCTCCAGGGGCGGCAGTACGGCTTCCTGGTCTGCCAACTCGGCGGAGGGGTCATCTGAGCCTTCGACGTAGGCCCTCAGGAAACCGGGGAAGGTGATGACCTTGCCGGTCGCGGTGAACAGGGCGGCGCCGTTTGGTCCTCCGTCGCCCCGCAGGCTGACCGTTGTGCGCCGGCCGGTGGCGTCGCACATTTGCGAGGCCAGGGTTCGTTTCCAGATAATCTCGTAGAGCCGGTGCTGGTCTCGGTCCAACTCGTCTCGCAGGCTCGAAGGTGTGCGGAAGACCTCTCCCGCTGGCCGAATGGCTTCGTGGGCCTCCTGGGCGTTTTTCGATTTTGAGGTATAGATACGTGGCCGGTCGGGCAGGAAATTGTCGCCATAGAGCTCCGCGACCTGCCTCCGAGCTGCCGTGACAGCCTCTTTGGAAAGCGTATTGGAGTCGGTCCGCATGTAGGTGATGTAACCGTTCTCGTACAGGCTCTGTGCGACCCGCATCGTTCTCTGGGCATTGAACCGGAGTTTCCGACCAGCCTCCTGTTGCAAGGTCGAGGTCATGAAAGGGGCGTAGGGCCGGTTGGTAAAGGGCTTGGCGATGACATCATCGACCTGAAGCGCACTGCCGCTGAGGGTCTTGGCCAGGCGGCGAGCGACCTCTCCATCCAGTACCAGGGCGTTACCTTTGACCTCGCCGGAGTCAGGGTGGAAGTTCTTGCCGATTGCGATTTTTCGGCCGTGCAACTCGGTCAGGCGAGCCTTGAATTGGTGGCCATTCTTGGCCGAAAGTGACGCTTCCAGGCCCCAGAATTCCGCCTGCACGAAGCGGATCCGCGCTTTTTCTCGTTCGACAACCAGGCGAGTTGCCACCGACTGTACACGGCCGGCAGACAGCTTCGGCTTGATTTTGCGCCAAAGAAGGGGTGAGACCTCGTAGCCGACCAGTCGGTCCAGTACGCGCCGCGCCTCTTGGGCCTTGACCAGGTTGGAGTCGATATCGCGTGTTTCGTCCAGGGCCCTGGAGATGGCCGACTTGGTGATCTCATGAAAGACCATTCGCCGGACCGGCACCTTGGGCTTGAGGACTTCCGCGAGATGCCAAGCGATGGCCTCTCCCTCGCGGTCTTCATCAGTGGCCAGGTAAACAACCTCGGCCTTGGCGAGGTGTTTCTTGAGTTTGGTGACGTGAGCCTTCTTCGAGGCCGGGATGACGTAGACGGGCGTAAAACCGGAATCGACATCGACGCCCAACCTGGCCCATTCTTTGTTCTTGAGCTTGGCCGGGATCTCGGTCGCGTTGGACGGCAGGTCCCGAATGTGGCCGATTGACGACTCAACGGTGTATTCCGAGCCCAGGAACCGGGAGATGGTTCGGGCCTTGGCGGGCGATTCGACAATGATCAGTGCTTCTGCCATGGGGGCTGATGAGAACCCCTTGAACGGCTTTTGTCAAGTTCCAGACAGTTGGAATGTGTAAAAAGGTCCCATTTTCTTTCGATCTTGCGGCCAATCGTGTAGAATTCGCCGCTGTGTTGAGCCCGGAGGAGATGACTGATGAGTGAGATTCCCAAGAGATACGACCACACTGCCGCCGAACAGCGGTGGCGGGAGCAGTGGCAAGAGTGGAAGCTTCACAGCTGGGATCAGTCCCGGCCGCGTGAAGAGACCTTTGTCGTCGACACGCCTCCGCCGACCGTATCGGGTTCGCTCCATGTCGGGCATGTGTTCAGCTACACCCACCAGGATCTGCTGGTTCGGTACCAGCGCATGAAAGGCCTCAATATCGCCTACCCGATGGGTTGGGACGACAACGGCTTGCCGACCGAGCGCAGAGTTCAAAACGTATTGGGCATTCGCTGCAACCCCCATTTGCCGTTCGATCCGGATTGGACCCCGACCAAGGTCGAGGGTTTGAAGAAGAAGGACATCAAGATCACCGAGGTCTCCCGTCAGAACTTCATCGATGCCTGCGCGGTGATCACCGAAGAAGACGAGAAAGCGTTTGAGCATCTTTGGCGGCGTCTGGGCCTGTCCTTGGACTGGGACGAGCAGTACGCGACGATCGATGACCTCAGTCGCAGGATTTCGCAGCTGTCCTATCTCGATCTGGTCGAGAAGGATCAGGTCTACAACATCGAGAGTCCCAATATGTGGGATATTGATTTCCAGACCGCCGTGGCGCAGGCGGAGGTCGAGGACCGGCCGCAACAGGGCCTGTTCCACGACATTCGCTTTGCAGTCGAAGACGGTGGCGAACTGTCGGTAGCAACGACCCGCCCCGAGCTTCTGGGCGCGTGCATCGCCGTCGTCGCCCATCCGGATGACGAGCGCTATCAGCCGCTGTTCGGGAAATTTGCCATCACACCGCTATTCGGCGCTCGCGTGCCGATTTTGGCGGCGGAGCACGCCGACCCCGAAAAGGGCACCGGCATCCTGATGGTCTGTACTTTCGGCGACGCGATGGATGTCGAGTGGTGGAAGCAGAGCCGTCTGCCGGTCAAACAGTTGATCGGTCGCAATGGTCGGCTCGTGCCGGTCGTCTTCGGTCAGGCGCCCTTTGAGAGCGTCAACCCCGAAGCCGCCCAGGCGGCCTACGATCAGATAGCCGGTTTGACCGCAAAGCAGGCCAAGAAAAAATCAGCTGAACTGCTGGTCGAAGAAGGGTCCTTCCCAGGCGGCGGAGTGGCTCTTGTCGGAGATCTCAGACCGACCGACCAGATGGTCAAGTTCTACGAAAAGGGGGATAGGCCGCTGGAATTCGTTCCGACCCGCCAGTGGTTCATCAAGATTCTCAAACACAAAGAGGCCTTGATGGCCCAGGGTGAGAAAATCCAGTGGCATCCGGCATACATGCGGACCCGCTACGACCATTGGGTCGAGGGCCTCAACCAGGATTGGTGCATTTCTCGTCAGCGCTACTTCGGCGTACCCTTCCCGGTGTGGTATCCGGTTGGCGCCGACGGAGAACCCGTTTTCGATCAGCCGATCTTTGGCGCAAAAGAAACTCTGCCGATCGACCCGCAATATGACTGTCCCCCGGGTTTCGACGAAGGCTCGAGGGATCAACCGGGCGGCTTCACCGGCGACCCCGATGTCATGGACACCTGGGCAACGTCGTCTTTGACGCCGCAGATCCAGAGCCACTGGGGTGTAGACGACGCTCGCCACAAGAAGCTCTTCCCGATGGACGTGCGTCCGCAGTCGCACGAGATCATTCGTACCTGGGCGTTCTACACGATCGTCAAGGCGTGGATGCATTCCGACGAAGTACCGTGGCATCACGTCGTCATCTCAGGGTGGATCCTCGACCCCGACCGCAAGAAGATGTCCAAGTCCAAGGGCAACGTCGTCACTCCGGAGAATCTGCTCGACGAGTGGACCGCGGACGGTGTGCGCTACTGGGCGGCCCGGGCGCGCCTGGGCACCGACACCGCCTACGATCCCAGCGTCTTCAAGGTTGGCAAGCGACTGGTCAACAAGGTCTTCAACGCCAGCCGGTTCGTCTTGATGCAGTTGGAGAGTGGAGAAGGTGAGCTTCCAGGCGTCGAACACATCACCGAGCCCCTGGACCTGGCCCTGGTCGATCGACTGCGTACGACCATCACCCAGGCGACGTCCGCCTTCGAGGCTTTTGACTACGCGACGGCCCTCCAGGCGGCGGAGGATGATTTCTGGAAATTCTGTGACCACTATCTCGAACTGGTCAAGCTCCGCTCCTACTCCGAAGAAGATACGGCCGAACGCCGCTCGGCGATGGCAGCCCTGACCTATGGCCTGAGGACCTTTCTCAAGCTCCTGGCACCGTTTCTGCCCTACGTCACCGAAGAGGTCTGGTCCTGGGCCTTCGCATCGAAAGACGGCCGTGACAAATCGGTCCATAGCTCAGCATGGCCGACAGTGGATGAGGTCGTCAGTGTCGACCGCCCCGAATACGACGGTGTCTTCGAGGCGGCCGTCGAAATGCTTGCAACCATTCGCGGCGCCAAGACCAAGGCCCAGAAAAGCCTGCGCTGGCCGGTTTCCAAGTTGGAGATCGCTGGGCAGGAGGCTGATCGCAAGGCCCTTCAGGTGGCCCTGGAGGACGTGCTCCGCGCCGGGCATGTAGATGCCGACGCCGTTGTCATTTCCGATGGTCCTTCGCCGGAAAATGGACGTTTCGCCGTCACTGTCGAACTTGCCGAGGCGATGCCCGATTAACACCCTGATAACGAAA
>CBDTUG010000152.1:0-5215 GCA_965363555.1 uncultured Thermoanaerobaculia bacterium | reverse complement strand
AAAGAAATGCCAGAACCTTTCCTGAAGAAGACATAAACGCAAAAAGCAGGTTTGCCCGCGCACCGGTTTCTGAAAGAGTGCCAGTGAATAGTGCCAGGTTTGCGGACCTTGCGGAAGCTGCGACATCAATCAATCGAAGTCCGCAAGGTCCGCAAACCTGGCTCCTTTCTTATGCTATTTTCGAATGGTGAACGGGATTTGAGAATGCGGCAGATCATCTGACGGTTCCGGTATTCTCAATGCGAAGGGAGTCAGGATGCGTATCGCATTGATCCAGCAGTTTGCCCATCACGATAAGGCTGAGAACATCGGCAGGGGTCTCGAGGCCATGAGCCGGGCAGCGGCCGAGGGCGCCGAGGTGGTGGTCTTTGCGGAGTTGGCGTTTGAGCGTTTTTATCCTCAACGGCCGGCGGAGGGGAATGTCGCCGACCTGGCGCAACAGATACCGGGTCCGATCACCGAACTGTTTGCCGAACGGGCTCGTGAACTTGGTGTGGTGGTCGTGCTCAATCTCTTCGAACGGGACGGGGATCAGTGTTTCGACTCATCGCCGGTGATCGACGCCAACGGAACGATCCTCGGGGTGACCCGGATGGTGCACATCACCGATTATCCCTGTTTTCACGAAAAGGGGTATTACACCCCGGGCGACCGCGGTGCGCCGGTTTATCAGACCAGATTTGGGCGAGTGGGTGTCGCGATCTGCTATGACCGCCACTACCCGGAATACATGCGGGCCCTGGCACTGGGCGGGGCCGATGTCGTGGTCGTTCCGCAGGCGGGCGGGGTCGGTGAGTGGCCGGATGGTCTCTATCAGGCCGAAATGCAAGTTGCAGCCTTTCAGAACGGCTACTTCGTCGCCCTGTGCAATCGCGTTGGCGAGGAAGAGTGCTTGGTCTTTGCCGGTGAGTCCTTCGTCTGCGCACCCGATGGCAGCATCGTGGCGCAGGCGCCCGAACTCGAAGAGCATAACCTGCTGGTGGATCTTGATCTTGAACAGGCAGCCGACTCCCATGCCCGCAAACTCTTTTTGCGAGATCGGCGTCCCGAACTCTACGCGGAATGGCTCATTTAGAAGGACATTTAAAAGGGACACTGTTCTGTTCTTGCGCGCGGGGAAAGACCTTCGCGCCGTTGTCCTTGAATTTTGCAGGCGTCTGAGCTGAGAGCCTGCACTTCAGCTACCATAGACCGCATGGCAACGAAGCGACGACTCGATATCATCGTCACCGAACGCGCCTTGGCCCCTTCACGGGCCAGGGCCCAGGCGTTGATCATGGCCGGCAAGGTGCGGGTCAACGGCGAGATCGTGACAAAGTCCGGCGCCCAGACCGACGGCGGTGCGACCGTCGAGGTTGATCAGGCGGATCACCCGTGGGTGGGGCGAGGTGCGTTGAAATTGGCCGCGGCCCTGGACGCTGGTCCTATTGATCCTTCGGGGCTGGATTGCCTGGACGTCGGCGCCTCAACCGGTGGATTCACCCACCTTCTGCTGGATCGAGGGGCGCGCAGAGTGATCGCCCTGGATGTCGGCCGCAATCAGTTGGATTGGCGCCTGAGGTCGGATGATCGGGTCATCGTGATGGAGGGGGTCAACGCGCGCCATCTCGGGCCGAATGATCTGCCGTTTGCTGTTCAGTTGATCACGATGGACCTCAGTTTTATTTCCCTGCGCCTGGTTGTTCCTGCAATCCTGCCCTTTCTCGAGGGCGGCGGGCATCTGGTATGCCTGGTCAAGCCTCAGTTTGAGGCAGGTCGGGACCAGGTCGGCAAGGGCGGCATCGTTCGGGATGAAGGGATTCGACGGAAGGTGATCGATGGTGTGGTCGAACATCTCGAGGGTCTTGGGTTGACCAAGGCTGTGGTGATACCCTCTCCCATCACCGGACGGAAGGGCAATCGCGAAGAACTCGCGGTGTTCCTGAAGCCGAATCTGAAATAGTGAAGGGCTGATGGCTCAGGCGCTTGCAAGAATCATGAAATAGCCACGAAGAGGCACGAAGAGGCACAAAGACAAAAGCCGAAGGGACAGCCGGGACTGGGTCCTGGACCGCGGGGCTCTTGCCCCGCATCCTGCCGCAACGAATTTTGCAAGAGGCTCAGCTGATAGCTACCCGGTGAAGCCAAGTCTGGAGACATGTATGACCAACGAAATGAAAGTCAGTTTTCCCGGTGGCAAGAAGGTGTACGCCGACTACAACGGTTTCGAAATCGCCACGGATCAAGACCTTGACTCCGGGGGCGAAGGTTCGGCGCCGGAGCCCTACGACCTCTTCCTGGCCTCCCTGGCCACCTGTGCCGGGATCTATATCCTGGGATTTTGCCAGAGACGTAAACTGCCGGTCGAAGACATCACCATGACCCAGAGCTGGGAGCGTGATCCTCAAACCCGCCGAATGGCGACGATCAAGATCACGGTTGAAACGCCATCAGGATTCCCCGAGAAGTACCACAAAGCTCTCGAACGCTCGGTTCACCAGTGTGCGGTCAAGAAGACGATCCTGGATCCACCGGAGTTTGTGGTGGAGGCGCGGGGGCGCTTCGCGCCCATAAGTTCAAGATAACAAAAGGGGCACGCCTCGGCGTGCCCCTTGAAAATTCTGTGGATGTGGTTACTCGTCCTCTTCTTCTTCGAGGTTGGCGGTAGCGATGACTTTCTCCCGGAACTGTTTCGGGACCTCGACGTAGCCGCTCATTTCCATGTGGAAATCGCCGCGACCGCCGGTGATGGAGCGAAGCGTCGGCGCGTAGGTCAGCATCTCGGCCAGAGGAACCTGCGCCTTGATGGTCGTTGTCCCGTCCTCGGTGTCCATGCCCTGGAGACGGCCGCGGCGCGAGTTGAGGTCGCCCATGACGTCGCCCATGGTGTCTTCCGGCGAATAGACCTCGACCAACATCACTGGCTCAAGCAGGGTGGGTTTGCACTTGCCGGCGGCATCCCTGAAGGCTTTTCTGCCGGCCTGTTTGAAGGCCATTTCCGAGGAATCAACGGCGTGCTCTTTGCCGTCGGTCAGGGTGATCTTGAAGTCGACCATGGGGAAACCGGCAAGAACGCCCCTTTCCGCCGCTTCCTGAATTCCCTTGTCGACGGCAGGTCGGTAGGTCTGCGAGATTGAGCCGCCGAAGATTTTGTCAACGAACTCGTACCCGTTGCCTTGGTTGGGTTCCATGGTGATCGAGCACTGAGCAAACTGGCCTGAGCCTCCGGTCTGTTTCTTGTGCCGCGTTGTCACGTCGATACTCTTGGTGATCGTTTCCCGATACGGAACCTTGGGCTGGTGCAGGACGACATCAACGTTGTAGCGTTTTTTCAACTTCCCAACGACGACTTCGACGTGAAGCTGGCCGGTGCCGGAGATCAGCATCTCTTTGGTTTGTGGGTCTCGGCCTATTTTGACTGTCGGATCTTCGTCCTGGATCCGGCGAAGGGCCGTTGCCAGCTTGTCTTCGTCCGCTTTGGACTTGGCCTCGAGGGCGAATGAGATTGCGGCCTCGGGAATCGGAACCGAAGGAACCTTGATGTTCATCTTGGCTTCACACAAGGAATCACAGGTGTTGCTGTCCTTGAGTTTCGGCACTGCGCCGATGTCACCGGGCGCCAGTTCAGAAACGTGTTCCAGGGTCTTGCCCTGGACGATCGATAAGGCGCCGAGGCGCTCGGTGCTGCCGCTGGTGCTGTTTGTTACCGTGGTGTCCGAGGCGACACCGCCCGAAAAGACCCGAAGCAGGGATATGCGGCCCGAGAAGGGGTCGGAGATGGTCTTGAAGACATAGGCGGAGAATTTCTCATCGCCGGAAATCGCCAGCTCTTTCTCTTCACCATCGACAATAGCCGGCGCCGGTCGCCAGTCGGGGGCCGGTGTCAGATTGACCAATGCGTCCATCAGTGGTTGCACACCGATGTTTTTGCCGCCGGACAGGGTGAACACGGGGAACAAAGCTCGGGCCGTGATCGCCTTCTTCAGACCTTCGATCTGAGTGGCCTCGTCGAGTTCACCCTGTTCGAGGTAGGCGTCCATCAGGTTTTCATCCTGTTCGGCGACCATCTCCATCAGGGCTTCTCGTGCGGTGGCGACTTCGTCCGCCATCTCCGAGGGAATGTCAACAACGGTGGACTTTCCGCTCTCGTCGTGGGGCCAGGAATAGGCCTTGCCGCTGATCAGGTCAACAACGCCGGAGAAATTACCCTCTGCGCCGATCGGGAGTTGAAGGGGCGTCACTTCTCTGCCGTACTTCTTCGTGAGGTTTTCGATCGTTCGAGTGAAGGATGCACGTTCCCTGTCCATTGAGTTGATTCCGAATACTACCGGCAGATTGAAAGAGGCGGCAGCCTTCCACATTTTGTCGGTTTGGACTTCGGCGCCGGCTACAGCGGACACGAGGAGCAAGGCCGTATCGGCGACTCGCAGTCCCTGAAGGGCATCCGTTGTATAGATGCCATAACCGGGAGTGTCGATCAGATTGATCTTGCACCCATTGTGGTCAGCGTGGGCGACCGCCGTGCTGATTGTGATCTTGCGATCGTGCTCGTCCTCGTCGAAATCGGTGATCGTGTTTCCGTCATCGACTTTCAACAGACGGTTGACGGCGCCGCTATTGAAAAGCATCGCCGAAACCAACGACGTCTTGCCGGTGTGAGAATGTCCGGTGACCGCGATGTTTCGGATGTTTTCGGTGGTAAAGGTCTTCACACTCATGGGTTCGTCTCCTTCTCAACAGGGAAATTCACGGCGCCGGGCATCAGCCTAAAACTCGAGGTCTTGGCCCGTCAGCAGGCTGAAGGCTCGGCGGTATCGTTTGAGGGTTCCCTCCACAACGTGGTGGGGCAGTGTGGGCGCCGGCGGTTCTCGATCCCAACCGCTCTCTGCCAGCCAGTCTCTGACGAATTGCTTGTCGAAAGAGGGCTGCGAGCATCCGAGCCGGTAGCTTTCGGCAGGCCAGAAACGGGATGAATCCGGAGTCAAGGCCTCGTCCATCCAGACGATGGTGCCATTCTGGTCGAAGCCAAATTCAAACTTGGTGTCGGCAATCAGGATCCCGCGTTCGGCTGCATAGGACGCGGCCTTGGTGTACAGGGCCAGAGTGATCTCACGGAGGCGTTCGGCGGTTTCACCCCCGACGATGTCGACCATGCGGTCAAACGAGATGTTTTCGTCGTGCCCTTCGACGGCCTTGGTGGCCGGAGTGAAAATTGGTGCGTCAAGCTGCTCGCACT
>CBDTUG010000151.1:0-5222 GCA_965363555.1 uncultured Thermoanaerobaculia bacterium | reverse complement strand
GGCGGACAGCAATATGCAGGTCGTCAATATCCTCTGGCCGGGGTTTCTAGGCCCAGATTCCGAGTGGGAGTTTGGACCCTTGTGCCCCGACGGGGCCGCCAATCTGGCCCTCTTCAAGGAATTGACACAAGAAAGCGGCGGTCTCAGTGAGCCCATCATGTTGGTCGACGAGACCGGCGTGTACAGTTGGTTGCAGATCACCAGCTATAACGATGCCTGGAATACCGGCCAGGGGTGCAACCAGATCCCCCCGGAGATTCATATCAGCTCCAACCCGGTCGGCGGCAATGTTGTGAACCCACCGGGAGGCCAGACGACCTTGGTCAACCCTCGCATGATGCTTGGCGTCAAGTTTTATGTGTTTCGTGTCCGCAACGGCTGGCTCGAGCAGAAGATGGGCCTCTTCGACCCGGCCACCGACAACCCCGGGACGGCCTTCACCCCGCTGATCCAGGATATTGAGGATCTTCAATTCGCCTGGCCCTTCACCGACGGCACAATCTGGAATACAGCCACCCAACAGCTGCCATCAGGAACCTATACCAACAGCGTGCCGGCGCAGGGATCAGCTTTGGCCTACGACGTTCTCAACGTCAACGCTCTTCGAATTACGGTCGTCGCCCGATCCGCCCAGGAACTGGCCTGGGACCCCGCTGCACTTTTTAGTCGGCCGGCGATCGAGGATCGAGCTGCTGGCGCCAACGACCGCTTTTTCCACCACCGAGCAACAACCCTGGTCATGATTCGAAACCGGAATCTGATTTTTTAGTAATGGAGGCGCGATGAACGACCAAAAGCAACAAGGATCGGCCCTGCTCCTCGTAGTGGTCATTCTTCTGGTTCTCAGCGGTCTGGGCATGGCTATGCTGGCCTTGACCGACAGCGACCGGGAGAATGTCGCCTGGAACAACCATGTCAAGGACGCCCTGTACGTTGCGGAAATCGGCCTGCGTGTCGGTGAAGAGATCCTCTTTCAGTCCTCGCCCATCAACGCAAGTACGCTGATGCAGCATGTCTCCCTGGCACAGACACCGGTAGTCACGCCTCAGATTCCGGTCTTCCCCATGAGCCCCGGTCAATACGACCTGACACGGCTCGGAACCTATCTGACAGACCCAGGCGGAAACGAGCTTGCCAACCAGGCGGTTGCGCTTCCGCCATCACCAACGGGACGTTCAAATCCCAATGCGTTTTTCAGTCTCTATATTCGCAATAACCCGATAGATGAGACAGTTGTCGATCCCTTACAAACAGCGACCACCAACATTGATGAACCGGTCAATCTGGTCGTAGTCGCCTGGGTGGCCAAGGCAGGAAGAGTTCTTGCCGTCAAGATTCTCGAAGAGGAATACACCTGGATCGGTCTGGCCGAGGCCCTTTCGTCTCAAAAATTACAAGACTCCGGTGGAACCGGATCAGGACAATATGGAGGCTGATGATGCATAAGCAGAAGACCGACACCTCTCGCCGCGGCATGAATTGCTGCACACCCTGGGTCATTGCGGCCGGACTCGTCGTCATCATGACGGTCGGCATGGTTCCCACCGTCGACGCGGTTGAGGGCTACGACCTGATGCGCGTTATCACCAGTCAATGGGTCAAACCCAGCATCATGATTGCCGTGGACACCAGCAAGTCGATGAGGAAAGACTTTCGCGGAAATTGGCGGGATGTCGACTGGCAAGGCGGCTACCGCTACGAAGACTGGCGGCGGAGAAACTATACCTGCGAATGTGAGACCTACGAATAGGTCTGTGACAATTGGGAATGCGACCAAACGGATACCGTCACGGAATGCGTACATGAGACCTGTACCCAATGGGAGACCCGAACACGATGCATCGACTGGGAGTGCGCCGGGTGGGAAGACGTGGCGGTCTGTATCGGAGACCAGGAATGCACCCATACCCACACCGAGACCGACTGCACACACTGGAATAGCGACGGCTTCTGCGATGGCTGGGAGGACACGGATGTCTGCGATGCCTGGCAGTGTTCCGAGTGGGGAACCGAGAGCCAATGTACTGGTGGCTGGCCCTGCGTCGAGGAGGAGGAATACGAACGGTGCACTCGCAGAGAGTGTGACGAATGGGAGACCTACGAGGAATGTACTCATGAAACCTGCACCTCCTACGTGGACGGCGACTGTATCCAGTATTTCGACCCCCGCCGGTGCAAGGAATGGAGGGTCTGGAATTACGCCAGGGAGCCTTCCCGTATGACCGTCGTCAAGAACGTCTTGGGGGATTCCGTCGATATCTGGACAGACCCCAGCTTCCCGCAGCCCGACGAATTCACAGGTTTGTGGGATATTGACGATGCACGCGTCAGAAGATTCTATAACTACGAGGATCCGAATAACAGCAGCGGTCACAGAATCTATTACCGAATTAAGTACAATTCATACCAACTCGACCCCGGCGATCCCTACCCCTTGTATGACGGCGATGGGAATCTAAATCCGGATCTCTGGAACCATCAAACCCCGCTTGACCTCGTTGGCCGCAGCGCCGATTCGGTCGACTGGGGTCTGATCACCTTCGGAAAAGAAATCGACGGAAACCCCGTTAACGTCAGAGAGAGCATCGACCCGGACGACAACGCGACCGTTGTCGCATCGATCCAGGATTTCATGCGGCTGAATGACGACGGGGGCCTCAACGTCAATCACCAGACGCCCACTCGACCGGCAATCGACCTCGCCGGGGAGGAGTTGAATACCCTCCATGAAGACGCCGCCGACTGCGGCCAAACCTACGGCACGATTCTGATCACTGACGGTCTCTCCAACATCGGCAACACCGGCGGCGCCGGCGATCTGGAATGGGGAACCTGTAGCGCCGATGCCGCCTCAACCTGGTCCGACTACCCACCCGGCGCCACAAATACGGCGTGGGATCAATTTGTAGACTCCAACAACGTCGGACCCAGGACTTGGGTCATTGGGGTCAGCGAAGATGTAGGCGCCTGCGAACTTGACTGGACAGCCTATATGGGTCGTTCCGATGCATCGAGTCCCCTGGGCGATTCAGGTTTTGCCATCGACGAAGATCCGTATCTGGAACGAGATGCAGACAACAACATCGGCACTTTTGATGAAACCCATGGCCACTATGCCTATTTCTCGAATTCCGCTTCCGAGCTCAAATCTGCCTTCGATTCCATCCTCGCGGGCATGGGGGCAGGAGACTACGCCACCTCGGCGCCCGCCATTGCCGGAGGCGGTACGGTCCACGGCAACCTGGCCCTACTCGCCAGCTCCGACTACCCCTCATGGCAGGGCCACCTTCGGTCATTCACCTCGCAGGACGACCCCGACAATCCAGGTCACAAGCATTGGGTAGAGCTCTGGGATACGGGTGAAGTCATGGCAGATGTTATAGATCCCAACGGGGGTTATGCCCGGAAGATCTACTCATGGGATTCAAACCTGGACCTTGTGGAAGTCACCTCCGACGGCAGCAACATTGCCGCTTTGAATTCTCTCTGCGGCGATTGCGGCCTCGACGCAGAGGTCGTTGACTTCATTCGGGGCAACGACGGCAGCGGCGTTGCACGGCCGTGGTCTCTGGGCGCGCTGATCAATACAACGCCGGCCGTCGTGGGCCCAGCAAGACACTGGGCCGGGGGATATATTCTGGCGCATGATGCGTTCGAACTGACCTATGCGGCAAGACATACATTGATCTGGGTAGGTTCTTCGGACGGCATGATCCACGCCATCGACTCTGCCGACGGCGCCGAAGTTCTTGCGGTGATTCCACCCGATCTTCTTGACCTCCAAGTGTTACTGTACGAGCAATATCTTGCGGCGCCGGACAAGTCTCCGCTCGGCCAGGCCCAGAACCCAGCCGACCACAACTATGGCGTGGCGAACTCTATTCGTTTTGCAGATATCTATGATACCAACAGCGGAGAGTACCGCAGTATGCTCTTCGTCACCGAAGGCCCAGGAGGAACCGGTGTCCATGCGATCGACGTCACCCACCCCTACGCCGGCCGAACAATAGGCTCGGAAACCCACCCCGGCGACCCCAACTTCGACTCGTCCCTACCTTTTGAGCCGCGTTGGAGTCGCACCCATGATGGAGAGGCTGGGACGACAGCCACCGACGCTCTTGGACTGACGTGGAGCGTTCCGGCGGTGGCTATCGAAGACATCACCGGTGATATTGGTTATTCCTCTATGATCTTGGCCGAGGGCTTCACCGAAAATACCGACAACAGCCAGTCACCGCGGGTCCTCATGGTCGATCCCGTGACCGGTGATATCGACCAAACTCATCAGGTCACCAACCAGACAGGTCACCTTGTGGGCAACCAGACGTTTGCTGACAATTCCCTGTGGCAAACCGATTCGGAGCGTTTCTTCTCAGACAACGTTGCCGACGAGGGTCTGCAGCTCGACCTGAACGGCACCGTGTGGAGCATCACCGGCAACACCTGGCAAACCAAGAGTCCGGTTTTTCAGCTTGGCACCGCAAATCCCCTCTACTATGCAGCCAGTGTCGGAACTGTGCCGGCCAGCGCACCAACTTTCGACCTCTTTGTCTTCTCCGCCGGCTCATATTATGAAAGGAGCGCTGCCATCACGAGTTCGAGCGCGACCTTTGTCCCGAAGCTGGTACTCGGGGTTCGTGAAATCTCGACCGGAACAACCAACAAGAGAACAATTAACATCACCGACATCACATTGCCCGACGGACAAACGGGCACCTTGAGCGACCAGGCACAGCCTATCGCTCCACCAATCCTTTTGACCCCGTCAGACGGCAGTGCTTTGCCGCCGCTTGCCTTGTACCTGGTTTATGATCCCAACGGTGGTGAATGCGTCGGCAAGTCCTACATTCTCATCCTCGAGTTCGATGCAACTTCAGTGTTCACCAACGGTCAGTCGGCTAGCTTCGTTGTCACAACCTACGAAGCCGGCGAAGGCGCTGCGGGTGGCTTCGCGATTGCTGGTGACAGAGTGGTCGCCTCTCAATCGGGCGTCGGCGCCGACTCCGAAGCTCACCTTGTCGAGGTCCCTGATCTGACGATTCCTGTTGGTGATCAAGGAAACGACAACGTGCAATGGTGGATTGAACTGCAATAGGTTTGACCTGCTGACCAGCAAACTCAACGCCCGGCCGGCCACCAAGGTGGCCGGCCGTTTTTTTGCCACGAGTTAGTGTACTGCGTCTAAAGTCTCTACCACCTCTTGGCGGCCCTCCACCCCGCTG
>CBDTUG010000150.1:0-5251 GCA_965363555.1 uncultured Thermoanaerobaculia bacterium | reverse complement strand
ATCGAACAAAATCGTCTATCGCTCGGTTCCGGACGGTATACCGACCCGATCGTACAGCCCGCGTGGAAATACCGATCCAACGGCAGCTATGGCCTCAATTCCTACTCCCGGCCGGCCGTAACTCTGCGACACATGGAAAATATGTTGGGTCCGAAGACCTTCCATCGGGCGATGCGTCAATTCTTCCAGACCTGGCGATTTCGCCACCCAACCTCGGCGGATTTCGAGCAGATCATGCAGGAAGCAACCGACGACGACATCTCCTGGTTCCTCGAACAAGCCTTCCACACGGAAAAGGGCCTCGACTACCGGGTGCGCACCGCCAAATCCCGAAAAACCAAAGACCGTAAGGGCTGGTTCTGGGAAGACGGGATCCAGGTACTTTACGGCAAAGATCACGACACCCGGCACGAAGACCACGACGAAGACTCGGAGACAGAAGAGGAAGAACAGGACCTTGATGGTGGTGAGGGTGACGAAAATGACGAGGGAGAGGATGTAGAGGAAAAGAAGACCTACCGGACCGAGGTCGTCATCGAAAGGCGTGGAGAGTTCAAACACCCGGTCACCATCGAGTTGGTTTTCGACGACGACGAGCGCATCCGCCACCAGTGGGACGGACAGGACAAATGGATCAAGCTCCTCGAAACTCGCCCGGCCAAGCTCTTGTGGGCCGAAGTTGACCCTGACCATCTGATGGTCCTCGACGTCGACCCTCTCAACAACAGCTATCGCCTTGAGCGAGACTCAACGCCGGCCATGAAAATCCTGATCAATCTCTCTTACTGGTTCCAAAACTTCTTCGACTTAACGTCGATTCTGGGGTGATGCGATGAATACACTCTCCTTAATAGCTCACGGATTCAGTGCAGCCCGCCGTCATCCACGTCTTGTGATGATTGCCTGGTTGGCGCCACTGATTCCGGCGTTGATTCTCGTCAGCCTCATCGCCTCCAATCTTGTGCCTGCCCTGGGGCGTTCACTCTTTTCCCAGGGAATCATGGACGGCAGCGCCTTCCCGGTCTTCATGGAGTTCCGCTCCTCTCCCGCAGACGCTCTCGAACCCCTCATGGGCCGGGGCGTACTGGTGATGGGCGTGCTCAGTCTACTGGTCCAGATCTTTCTTTCCGCCGGTATCGTCGAGGTCCTGGCCGGATCCGGACCACCCAACCCATTCTTGACCGGAGTGCGGCGCAACACCGGCAGGTTCCTCCGGTCAGCCTTGGTCTTCCTCGGGCCGACTGCTATTGCTGCAGTCGCGGCCGGTCTGACCTTCAAGGGCGGTGGTCTGCTCGCCGGCCACTTCGCAGACGGACGATGGGATCTCGCGGGGATGGCGGCGGCTGCTGTTGTTTTCCTTGTCCTGTGGTCGCCTGCCGACCTGGCCTACGATTTCAGCCGGATCGCTGCCGTGCGACACGATCAGCGCAGTATGCTTCGCGGGTTCTTCCGCGCCTTAGTCGTCGTTTTGAAAAAACCCGGGACCTTCGTTCCTCTCTATCTGGTCTTTCTCGCCCTGCCCCTGCTGCTCCTCGCCGTCTACTCGGCCTTCCGGCAACCGTGGACTCCGGGGACGGCCTTCGCCATCGTGCTCCTCGCATTGATCCATCAGATCGTCATGGCCATCCGGGCATTTTTTAAGATCGGCTTCTGGGCTGCCGAAGTTGAGCTCTTCCGAGACCTCCAAGAACCAGAACTCTGCCGTGGAAAATACAAGGCCCGCCCTGACACGATCGAACCGATCCCTGTGCCGCCAAACTACGAAACACTTGAACCCATTTTCCGCACTGCGGAGCCCAGCTGACGGCTGAGCCGATGGGTGCGAGACACAAGGAAGACTGAAGAAGAATTTAACGCAGAGGCGCAGAGACGCAAAGAAGTAGAACCCAAGACCGCCGGTATTTCGCCCGGCGCGTGCCGGTTCTTTGCCCACGCTGATCCCTTCGGGATCTCATGCCTGATCTCCTGGCTTCCTTATTGGCCCCATTCTCCCCCTCTGCGTTTCTGCGTTTCTCTTGTGTTTTCTTTCCCCCGGTCTTGACATTCTTCCAGTATGGACATATTTTACTTTATGAAATGAAGTTCAGTGATTGTTTTGTCGGGCAGATCGGGGTTTCTCGTGGACTTTGACCGGCATTTGACGTCCTCTGCGCGACTTTCGATCGTGGCAGCTCTGGTCAACAACGACTGCCTGTCGTTCACCGAACTCAGGGCGCGGACCGGGCTAGCGGACGGCAACCTTCACATCCAGACCAAGAAACTCGAAGAAAATGGTTATCTCGTTAAAACAAAAGCACCTCGAGGTGGTCGCTCGGTAACGTTCTTCAATCTTTCACCCGAAGGCTTAAGCGCCTTTGAACTTCATATTCGAAAGTTACAACGAATTCTTGATGCCAGGGGCCCCATTCCCCAGCCGGTTTCAAGAGTCGAATACCAGGATGCATCCCGTGTGTGGTAACCAATACCGACTGCCCTTTGTCGAGCCGGGAGGAGAAGTAAGGTGAAGATCGCCATAGGTGCCGATCACGGCGGTTTCGAACTCAAGACCGTGTTGGTTCAGTCTCTGCAAGCCCAAGGGCATGAGGTCACCGACGTCGGTACTTCATCTCGTGAAGCTGTCGATTACCCTGTCTTCGCTCATGCCGTCGCGGCGGAGGTCGCCGCCGGCCGCTCAGACCGCGGCATCATGATTGACGGTGCCGGTATCGGTTCGTGCATGGCCGCCAACAAGGTTCCCGGCATTCGGGCCGGCATGGCCTACGACCTTTCTTCGGCAGCCAACGGTGTCGTGCACAACAACGCCAACGTCCTGACCCTTGGCGCTGGCCTGATCGGGGCCGGCTTGGCACAACAGATCGTCGAGGCATGGCTCGGTTCGGCATGCACCGAGGATCGCCATCTTCGCCGGGTCAAGCTGATCATGGATATCGAAAGCGGCAAGGCGGTGATCGCCCCACCTCCGGTCAAAACCCCTTCCCCACCACCTCAGCCAAAGGTCCAAGCGGAACTGATCGACCTCTCATCCATCAGCGAGGACGACCTCGTTCGCATCGTCGCCCGGTTGCAGGCCCTTGGCGGAGGCAGCGCAGCGCCGACTTCAAGAGTTGCCGCCGACCATCCGGGGCCATCGGTAGGTTCCAATCCGGAAACCGCCCGGTCCTTCCTGGGGCTCGGGGTCGGCCGACTGAGTGCTGGGCCCTCGCCCGGCGCTATTCCCGCCGACGTCGGACGCTATATCGATCACACTCTCTTGAAACCCAACGCCACCGCCGAAGACGTCAAAAAGCTGTGCGCCGAGGCCCGTGACTTCGATTTCGCCGCTGTCTGCGTCAATCCAGTGTGGGTTCCGCTGGTCGCTGGCGAACTGCACGGATCGGGCGTCAAGACCTGTTCAGTCGTTGGTTTTCCCCTGGGCGCCACCCATCCCGAAACCAAAGCCTTCGAAGCCAGGCGGGCCATTCGGGAGGGCGCAAAAGAGATTGACATGGTGATCAATATCGGTGCCCTCAAGGGCGGCGATGAAGAGCTCGTTCTCAAGGACATTCGCGCCGTCGTCGAAGCATGCCGGGACGGCAACGCCCACTGCAAGGTGATCATTGAGACCGCCCTCTTGACCGACGAAGAGAAACGTATCGCCTGCCGGTTGTCGCGCAAGGCCCGCGCTCACTTCGTCAAGACCTCAACCGGATTTGCCTCTGGAGGGGCGACCGCCCATGACGTCGCCCTGATGGCCGAAGAAGTTGCCTCCGCCGGTATCGAGGTCAAGGCCTCCGGTGGTATCAGGTCCTACACCGACGCCAAGGCGATGATTGAGGCCGGCGCCACACGGGTGGGCGCCAGCGCCGGCATAGGGATCGTTGAAGAAGCGCACGAACTGGAGAAGAGCCATGGTTGATTTACGAGCGTACGTTTTTCTGGACAGCCTGCAGCCGCAATTCGCCTCCTATCAGGCGACGGTCGCCAAGGGCTTCCTCCCGACTCAGGGGCAGGCCAGTCTGATGGTCGAGATCTCCCCGGGCATCGAAATCAATCGGATCACCGACGTTGCCCTCAAGAGCAACGACGTGACGCCGGGCATGCAGATCGTCGAGAGGCTCTACGGCATGTTGGAAATCCACTCCGACAGCCAGGCAGAGATTCGAGCCGCCGGCGACGCCATCCTGGCCGAGCTTGAGGTCACCGAGGCGGACCGGATGAAGCCGAGAATCCTGTCCAACCAGATCATTCGCTGCCTCGACGACCATCAGACACAGTTGATCAACCGCATGCGGTTCGGCAATATGATCCTGGCAGGGCAGACCCTGTTCATTCTCGAATGCGAGCCGGCAGCCTATGCCGCTCTGGCTGCCAACGAGGCAGAGAAAGCAGCCGATATCAACATCCTCGACGTACGCGCCTTCGGTAGTTTCGGACGCGTCTACCTCGGCGGCGAAGACAAGGACATCGACGTCGCAGCCCCGGCCGCTGTGTTAGCCGTCGAACAATTAACTGGTCGAGTTGCGAAGAAGAAATAGAGGTCCCGAAGGACCACTAGGAGGAAGAGATGGCAGACGCACTTGGAATGATCGAAACCAGGAGTTTCCCCGCCGCGGTGGAAGCCGCAGACGCGATGGTCAAAGCGGCCAAGGTCGAATTGGTCAGCTACGAGAAGACAGGTGGCGGGCACGTCACCGTCGTTATCCGGGGTGATGTCGCCGCGGTCAAGGCGGCGTGTGACGCCGGTCAGACCGGCGCAGCCAGGGTCGGCGAGATAATCTCAACCCACATCATCGCCCGGCCCCACGCCAACGTCGATGCCGTCATCCCGCTGGGCCGGCAGACCGCCCCGAAGAAGTAGCCGGGGAACGCCATGAATTTGGCAAAGGTAATGGGGACCGTTGTCGCCTCCCAGAAGGAAGAGAGCCTGATCGGCCTGCGTTTCCTCGTTCTCGGTGTCGTCGACGGCGACGGTCGACCGACGGGGGCCACCGTTGTTGCCGCCGATGCAGTCGGCGCCGGAGTCGGCGAAATGGTGCTCTTCGCTTCAGGGTCATCGGCCCGCCAGACCCGTGCGACGGACAAGCGCCCCTGCGATTGCGTCGTCATGGCCATCGTCGACAGTTGGGAAATTGGGGGCGACGAGAAGTACCGCAAGGGCGATGATGAGTGACGCGACGGTACTCGGCAAGTTCTGCGGGTGCGTCCAGCGTCGCCGTTCGCAGAATTTACCACAGAGACACAGAGAGCACAGAAAAACACAGAGGGCGCTCCC
>CBDTUG010000149.1:0-5252 GCA_965363555.1 uncultured Thermoanaerobaculia bacterium | reverse complement strand
GAGGACCAGCCACTCTCGGCCCGACCACTCGACCGTTGGAACCTGGTTGTCTTCCGCAAGAGTGCCGTCCGCCAATGCGCCGAATCCCTGTCCGCCGTACTCCGTCGTATCCAGTTGAGCCAGGGTTGTATCCTCGGGCAATTCGGTGTCGGAGAAGACGATGATCCTCCCGCTCTCATCGACGAGAAAGGCGCTGCCTGTTTTTTGAAACCGCATGTCGTTGACGACATCCCGGACGGTATTGAGGAGGATGTCGATGCCCCCGACTCCGACCAGAGTGCCGCCTGAGTAGATCGTCGACTGAATGACGATGGATACTGTGCCCGAGGCCAGATCGGTGGTCGGAGGTGCAACGTAGAGACGGTCCTCGGCGATGGCCTCTTTCCACCACGGCCGGGTCTGGACGACATAATCTTCTCGTTCGAATCGCCCCTGAGGAATTTCCTCCCGAATGTTTGCGTAGTATTCGTTGCTGCGGTCAACACCGAAAAACGCGGCCAGCACGGTTTCGTGGCTGCCCACGATATTGTCGAAAAAGCGGATTATCTGGTGGAAATCGGGATCGTTGAGAAAGGGCTGATCGTGCGACCGACGTCCGGCGAACCAATCGATCATTGCAGGGCTGTCAAGCATTGTCCGGGTAATTTGCCCGTGATTGACCAGGAATGTCTCCATACGAAGGGCATTGGCCTGCACGACGTTCTGGGCTTCGGCGATGGTCTGACGGCGGATGGTGTCGGAGACCCGGTTGATGGCAAAAGCACCGAAGAAAAACATGAAGAGAGCGATGGATCCGCCGACGAGCACGATCAGTTTTGATCTGATGCCGGTGTTCCGCATGTATGTCCAAGCCATGGTGTTCTCCTTGGTATGGTTCCCCACTGTGCCGAACCACTGTCAATTCCCCGCCCTGAGCGAACAGGGTTGTCAACAAGTGTAAAGGATTCATCAGATCGCCGCTGATCGGCTTCAGAGATTGTTGAAGTTCGGGCTATGATGGACTGTGGCCTTCTCCACGGCTTTCGATACGAACGAAAGGAGGTTGGGCATTTGATGTCTGGCATGGACGCGATCATTAAGGAGTTTCTCGCTGAGAGTGCGGAGAATCTCGATCAGATGGACCAAGACCTGGTCGTTCTGGAGAAGGATCCTGCCAACCAGGAAGTTTTTTCCAGGATATTCAGGACGATTCACACGATCAAGGGCACCTGTGGGTTCCTGGCCTTCGGCAAACTCGAGGCCGTGACCCACAGCGGCGAGACCTTGCTTAGCCACTTGCGGGATGGCACGCTTGAAATCAGTCCCGAGGTTACGACGACGTTGCTGGCCATGATCGACGCAGTCAGGGAGCTTCTGTCGGCAATCGACGCGACCGGTGGTGAGGGGGATGGCGATTATTCTGGACTCATCGTGGATCTCGAGCGGCTCGACGAGCGAAGCGGCGAAAAAAAAAAGGACCCCCCCAAGGCCGATGAATCTCCAGGAAATGTGAGGTCCGGTCGGATCGAATTGGTGCCCGAAACATCCGAGAGTTCTGAGGAGACCGAAAGAACAACAGGACCCAAAGTTGCTCCGAAGAAGAGTCCCTCGAAGCTGAGGAAAAAGAACGAGCCTCCGGTCATCGAAGATGTTCCCACCCAACAACCCGAAGCCGGGGATATCGACGGCGTTCATGACCAGGAAATTGAAGCTCCGACAACAACAGCTTTGGGTGAGAGTAGCCTGCGTGTCGATGTACACGTCCTCGACCACTTGATGAATCTGGTTGGAGAATTGGTTCTGGCGAGGAACCAGATTCTCAGGCTGTCGGAAAGGACCGACGACCAGCATTTCGAGGCGGCGTCCGTCCGACTTCACGGTGTCACGACCGATCTGCAAGAGGCGGTGATGCGCACCCGGATGCAGCCGATCAGCCTTCTCTGGAAGAAGCTCCCGCGTTTTGTTCGGGATATGTCCCAGCAGTTCGGCAAGAAGGTCGACATCCACATGGAGGGTCAGGACACCGAACTGGACAAGGCGGTGATCGAGGCGATCCAGGGGTCTCTTCTCCATCTGGTTCGCAATTCGCTCGATCACGGTATCGAGAAGCCCGACCTCAGGCGGGAGCGAGGGAAATCGCCGACCGGAAATCTCCGATTGAAGGCTCACCACGAAGGAGGGAACGTCCTGATCGAGGTCAGTGACGACGGGGGCGGCATTGACCACGAGGCTGTGCTCAAGCGAGGCCTGGAGGCCGGATTGGTCTCGGAAGAGGAGGGCGGCCGCCTTGATGCAAATCAGATTCGAGCCCTGATCTTCCAGCCGGGCTTTTCAACGGCCCACCGCGTGACCAACGTCTCAGGTCGGGGTGTCGGGCTGGACATCGTCCAGAACAACATCGAGGCCATCGGCGGTTCGGTCGAGATTCTCAGCGATCCGGGCCAATCGACGTCCTTCCGGCTGAAGATTCCTTTGACTCTTGCGATTATCCCGGTTGTGCTCGTTGCATCCCGAGGCCAGCGATTCGCTATACCCCAGTTGAGCGTGGTTGAGCTGGTGCGCTTCGACGATGAGTCCGGCGGTCTCGGGATCGAGGATCTCAATGGAGTTCCGGTCTACCGTCTCAGAGGGCACTTGCTGCCCCTTTTATACCTGGATCAAGAGTTGGGTCTCGCGGACTCCCGGGAGGCCGGGCACGGCTCGGTCAATATTGTGGTTCTGCAGGGGGACGACCGTCGATTCGGGTTGATTGTTGATGCAATTGAGGACAGCCAGGAAATCGTCGTCAAACCGCTGGGCCGTTTGATCGATGGCTTGCCATATGCAGGTTCGACCATTCTGGGGGAAGGTGCTGTTGCGCTGATCCTGGATGTGCTGCGCCTTGGACTCAAGGCCGGTGTCGTATCGGAAGCGCGAAGCAACCAGGCGGCAGCGGACGGAGAGGCCGCGATCGCTGATGGCGGCGAAAGACGAACCCTGTTGTACGTGATGGGTCCTGCGGATGAAAGGATGGCCATTGATTTCTCGGCCGTCGACAGGTTGGAATTCATTCCGGTGTCGGATATTGAGCAGGTTGCCGATCTTCCGGTGATCCAGTACCGGGATGAAATTCTACAGTTGGTGTGGGTCGACGAAACCCTTCCGGAACGGCGGACCAAGACGAGGAAGATTGCCGATGATCCTGATCTCGATGCTCTTCAGGTGGTGGTATGCACGGTAGAGGGGTTGAGGGTCGGCTTGATCGTCTATCGAATTCTGGACATCATCGACCAGAGCATGAAGGTGACCAGGCCTTCGAGCAGGGAAGGCGTCGAGATGTGCGTAGTCGTTGAAGAGCGGGTGACGGAGATCATCGACATCAGGGCTCTGATTCGTTTATCGGATCCAGGGTTTTTCGAGCGAGGTGTGAAGCCCTCGTCGGGAGGGCGTTGATATGCTCCAATACTGCACCTTCTGGGTTGGAGAACTTTTCATCGGCATCGAAGTTTCGAGAGTTCAGGAAGTGCTGAGCCACAGTTCGATCACACCGGTGCCTCTGGCGCCGGTGCATGTTAAGGGGTTGATCAATCTTCGAGGGCACATTGTCACGGCAATTGACATGGGCCTGAGGCTGGACGTCGGTCCTGTTGGGTCGGCCGATGGCGACATGATGCACGTGATCTTGATTGACGATCAGGGGCTGTTGAGTCTGGTCGTTGACCGAGCAGGCGATGTTGTCGAGGTTGACAAGGAGACGCACGAAGATCCTCCGGAGACCCTTCAGGGGGAGGCGCGTCGGTTGATACGGGGCGCCTTCAAACTTGAAGGCCGACTCCTTCTGGACCTGGACATCGATTATGTCGTCGCGATCTCGGGATGAAGGAGGTGAAGCGCTCATGACCAAGAAGGCACTGGTGATTGATGATTCTCGTGCCATGCGGACCATTCTGGGCGGTATTCTCGCCGAACTTGGCTACGAGGTTGTGGGGGCCGAGGACGGCGGCCGGGCTCTTGATATCCTCAACGCCGGAGAGTTATTTGATCTGGCATTGGTCGATTGGAACATGCCGCAGATGACCGGTTTTGACTTTGTTTGTGAGGTTCGCAAAGAGTCGAAATTTGCCGATTTGCCCCTGGTCATGGTGACGACCGAAACTGAGATCTCTCGAATGTCCGAGGCGCTGGAGGCTGGTGCGGATGAGTACATCATGAAGCCGTTCAACAAGGAAATGCTATTGGAGAAGCTGATGCTGATAGGTGTCGAGGCCGACCGGGAATGATGAGCGAGAGCCGTCCTGCCCGCATTCTTGTCGTCGACGATTCCGTCGTGGCGCGAAGGGTTATTTCGGAGATCCTTGATGACGAAGATGGCATCGAGGTTGTCGGAACGGCGGCGAACGGGCGTATTGCGCTGGCAAAAATTCCCCGCTTGAACCCGGACATCATCACCCTGGATGTTGAGATGCCGGAGATGGACGGACTTGAGACGCTTTCTCGAATCAGGGCTGATTTTCCCAGCATCAAGGTTGTGATGTTGAGTAATTTGACACGGCAGGGAGGGTTGGCGACTGTGGAGTCTCTGTTTCGTGGGGCCTCCGATTACGTCACAAAGGCCTCGCGGATGGAATCGCCGGAGGCTGCGCGGACTTTCCTTCGGGAACAACTGGTGCCAAAGATCAACGCCTTGGCTGGTCGTTCGGAGAGTTCTTCCCCGGGTCGGCGCAGGCGTGTGGCTGCCAAACCGATCTCGGCGCCGATCGACATTGTTGCGATCGGGGTTTCGACAGGAGGGCCCAACGCGCTGCGAACGGTCCTTGGGGACATTCCGTCTGACTTCGAGGCGCCGATCTTGATCGTGCAACACATGCCGCCGGATTTCACCCGCTCCCTGGCGGAACGACTGGACTCGCTGTGTGATATTCGTGTTTTTGAAGGGCGCACGGGCGCCAGGGTCAGTCCGGGTACGGCCTGGGTCGCTCGGGGGGACCGCCATATGGAGTTGACCGGGGTGGATGATGGGGCGACTTTGGTGACTCGATTTGGGCCGATGGAAAACTCATGCAGGCCCTCGGTTGACGTGTTGTTCAGATCGGTCACCCAACTTTATGGAGCGGCTACATTGGCAGTAATTTTGACTGGGATGGGTCAGGATGGTTTGGCGGGCTGCCGGGAGGTCGAAAGGGCCGGCGGCCGTATTTTGGCCCAGGACGAGGCCACCAGCGTGGTGTGGGGCATGCCGGGCCAGGTGGTCAGGGCGGGGCTCGTACAATCCGTGATTCCCGTCGATGCAATCG
>CBDTUG010000148.1:0-5271 GCA_965363555.1 uncultured Thermoanaerobaculia bacterium | reverse complement strand
CCGTTGATCGTTAGCGTGACGGTCTTGGCGCCGGCAGAGGCGAATTCATACGTCCATTCCAGGCAATCGATCAACCCGGCAAATGGGGTGCACGTACTGACCTGGTCAAAGGGATCGCAGCCTGGTCCTCCCCTATCCCACTCGGCCGAACTGACCGCTCCGACACCGGTAATTGTGAAAGTAACTTTTTCTCCTATCGCAGGCTCGATCGGATCCCACGTGAAACCGAGCGCCGTCGTCTTGGCCGAGCCGGTCTCTTCTGATTTTGCCGAGGCATCGGCGAAAAAGACCTCTTCATCGGCGAAAACCGGATTCGGCGTCATCGTGAAATCCGCGATGGGCGGGCCATCCTTGAAGCAGCATTCGCCCTGATTCACAACCTGAACGCCGTGGGTTCTTTCGCCCTCCTGGGCAACCAACCGAACAGACTTCCACCCGCCCTGGGTGTATTTCCACGGAAGGGAACGGCACGCTGCCGGCGCGATACTACAGTCGAGCACCGCAGACGAACCGTCACAATGCGAACCGTCAAACTCCCACCTGATCGGCGTCACCCGGGTATCGGTGACGGTGAAGAAAACCTCTTCACCGATGTCCGGCTTGTTCGGCGTCCACGTGAAGTCGACCGGAATCGGCTCCGACTGATAAACGGTGTGGCTTTTACCGGCAGCGAAAATCACCGCCGACCGAGCCGAACCCGTATTGGCAGCGACGTTATACCGCACCACTCCCGATCCCGTTCCGCTGGAACCCGAGGTCACCGTGATCCAGCCGACGTTTTCTGCCGCATTCCAGGCACAACCGGTCTGAGTATTCACCGAAATTGAGTAGTTGCTCCCGCCCTCTGCAGGGACCGTCTTCGAGGTCGGAGTAATACCGTAGGAACAAGGAGTACCTCCACCTCCGCCACCACCGCCACCACCCCCACTACCGCTACAAGTGCCGCCGTTGTCGAGAACGGAAACGGTGTGACTGACCGGCCCGAAGTTCTGGCCGTCTACAACAGCCCTCAACGTAACTACCTTGTTGCCGGCAGCAGCATATTCCCATGACGCAATCATGCAGTTGAAATAGATGCTGGGGGTACAGGTCACGGTTTGAGAGCTTTGGTCACAGTCCGCACCGCCAAATGTCCATGTGACCGAATCTACATCAAGGGCGCCCAAGATGCTGAATCCGACGGTCTGAGCAATGTCGGGATTGCTGGGACTCGAAACGAAGTCCAGGTTGACAGTGCCGTCGGCGATTGCCACGTTGGTGACCTCAACAACCGAAACATCCGGGTGGTTGGAAAGGGTCAGGCGGAACTCGTAGGTTCCGGGGGAGAAAAACTGGTTGGAATCGGACCCTGGAATCGTACAGACCGCGGCATCACAGAAGGTCAATTCCTGCCACGTACCAGATGCCAGCCGATACCCCCAATTCCAAGCGGGCACCACGTCATCCGACCATCTGGACTGGGTTCCATTGAGCAGGACGTCAGCGGTGTTCACCGGACTGCTCGGCGTCACGGCAAAAGCCGCCGCCACGGACGAGATCTCGAGGTCCAGTGTTTTGTTGGCAACGTAGGGTGCTGCCGCACCGTGCTGGTAGAAAACGTCAAGGTCAATCTCATAGAGACCAGCTTGACTCAGGGCCACCGCCGTAGGGTTCTCTCCCCACAGAGTCTGCACTCCACCCATGGGGTCGGTGACCGTCCACTTAAAAGGGTCGTTGTTATCACTCCCAACGGGCACGCCAGGGGCGCCTTCACCCTCTCCAGTCAAGAAAAGGTCTTCACCCGTTAAAGGGGCAACCGGAGTGAACGAAATCGTCGCCTCCGGCGTCAGATCAACGGAAGTGAAGGCCGTATCTTCGGCCTCTCCGACGTCGTTTGCAACCAGCACGTGTGCCGTGTATCTGTTGCTGGGGTTGTCCGCCACCGGAATGAGGTAGGGCAACGGTCCTGCCGATGCGCCTCCTGAGGTCGAGGCGACGGTCCCGCCGCCGGCATCGGTGATCCAAAGATTCGTCGTCAAAATTTCGCCGCTCGAATCGCTCTTGGCACAGATTTCGTCACCGGGGAATACGCAGTCGGTTAACGTACCGCAAAAATTTCCATTCCACCGACCCAGAGTCGCTCTGGCAACCGGCGTCTGGGGACCGCCACAGCCTCTGAAATCATGACGCTGCATCATTTCATAACGAGAGAGGAAGAGGTAGTCACCCTCTCGAGTGAAGGTGCCTCCGAGGCTCCCGCCCCAGCAGGGTAGGTCATTCCAGGCATTATCGAGATCCCAATGACCCAGGTCCAGTGGAACTGGATTGCTCGGCACACTGAGATCATACGAATAGAGGGGAGAAAGGGCGGTCCCATAAGGACCCATAACGACGAGCCCGTCCCCCAAAGTCACCCATTTGCTGCCATTGTCCGGCAGAGTCGCCACCGGCCCGCCATCGAGATTTGACAGGGTCCAGACTTTAACTCCGTGGCGAGTGGTCGAAACTACAAGATCCCGGTCGTAATCCACAGCGTACCCGGGAAGGGTCGTGCCGTCATAGCGGCCGTAGCCCAAGGTTCGAACGTACTCTAACTGCAGGCTGTCCGGGCCACCGGGCTTCAAAATCTTGTAAATGAAAATCTCGGCGGAATCCGAAAGCCACAAAAAGGCGTCACCGTTGTCGTAACGATCGTCTTGAACATACAGCCCGCCATACACAAGAAAAATTCCAATGTCGGGTTTGCTGATACATTGCAGGAAGGGAAGTTCGTCAGGATTGAGTCCGTTCAATACGAAGAGACCGGACGAAACACCGCAGGCCCCTCCGCCACCGATACCACCAATACTCTCGTGAATTACATACTGCACACCGTCGTGTTTGAATGTCATTCCCCCGGTGAGACCTGCATAGGCCTCAGCCTTATTATAATCGGTAAAGACTGGGGAAGAGCCGGAACCGAGGTCAAAGAAAACCGTTGCCAACGAATAAATGCCGTAGCCATATCTGCAGTCATCACACAGGCCCCAGGTTTTTAAAGCGTAGTCTTCGTCCCCAATGTAGCCCACATTAAAATGACTCCGGGACAAACGGACGGGGTTTTCCGGGTTGGTAAGAGACATGAATTCCAACTCGTTGCCACGAGAATGGAGCAGGAAGTCCGAACCACTCCAGCCCATCACCGTCGGCCGAGCTGTGCGATCGTTCCCGGGCGTCGCCCGGCAATCATCCGATGTATCAAACGGGTCTGGGGGGTCGTAGCTCATGCAGTACTGGGCGCCCGCCGGTTGGGCGGAAATGACCAGCACGATAAAGACGATCAATAGAATGCCCCTACGGGCGAAAGAAAAGGGTGAAGCTGAATTCATGCTCACCTCCAATTGCCACTATATGCATCACGACACAACATGTCAATGGTCGGAGTCCGTGTTAGACAGTGAAGAATCAGCTATTTATATCGAATGAGGAGCAATGTGACGGCGGTCACGCTTCGTTTTTTTCGCTGTGAGGGGTCGATTTCAGACCTCAATAAACATCACAATTTCACAAGAGGCGGATATTGCTCGAAGGAAAATTGAATTCAGGACGCTTCGGCGACACCGATTAATCGAAGGAAGATTAAAAAAGAGGCGGCCCGAAGGCCGCCTCTGATCATACTCTAAAGAGTAATTAATTACTGGGTGAAGGTATCGGTGTAACCATTCAGGTTGACATAGTCAAAGTCGATACCGAGGTTCGGCAACACCTGCTGCTGGAAGCAGTTGTAGTTTGCCATCAGCGCACCGTCGAGGGCGGCAGAGTACTGGCCAAAGGCCTGGTACTTCACACCCATCCAGGTCTGATAGAACTCGGGGTTCGGGTCTGAACCCGGGAGGCCGTCGAAGTTCGAAGCAGGCCATACGAAGAGCATCCAACCGAAGTTATCCGGCAGGGTGAACTCGTCGACGGAGACTTCCTGGGTCTCAAGGGGCAGCAGGTTCGGAACCTCGTTGCCACCACCCGGGAACGACCACGGATTGTCGGTGATCGAGGTTACGTTCTCAGCCTCGTCCCACGCGTAGTAGGTGTAGGCCAGGCAGTTGAGCGCAGTGAAATGCGAAACGGTCTGGTCATATGCGAAGCCGAAGTCACCCCAGAGGTCCACAATCTTGCGGTTCCAGGAAACGCCTTTCCACGCACGGATGTAGGTGAACGCGTTCTGGGCAGGATCGTTCATGTAACGGAAAGCCCAGGCAGTTCCGAGAGGCTCACGGAAGCCCCAGTCGGCAAAGTTGAAGCCGGAGGCATAACGGGAGTAGAAGGAGGTCGGCCAACCGTTGGGGTGGGGCAGGTTGGTTGCCGGGTTGACCAGCGGAGTCGCGACCATTGCCAACTGCTCGTCGGCCTCAAGGTGAACCGTATTGAGGGCTTCGGAGAAGCCACCAACAGGATCAAGATAAATCACATCACCGATGAGAACGTTCGCGGTACCGTCGCCCTCGGCGCCATTGTCACGCAGGAAGTCGAAGTATTGACCGGTCTGGTCGTCCGGGAAAACCAGGTTGCATGCAGTCACCACGTCGGCGGTGATGTACATCCAGGTCATGCGGTTGGCGTTGAAAGCATCGTCCAACCACCAGGTTCCGGTGATCGAAGAGTTGCCTGCGCCACAGGTGCCGAAGCTACGGGCGCCAGCGCCCTGAGAAACCATCAGCCAGTCTTGGAACCAGCCAAGGATCGTTCCGTCGATACCACCGACGTACTCGGAGGGATGACCATTGCCCACGGTGCAGTTCAGCCCAAGGATGCTCTCAGGATTGGCCAGAATACCGTCGATCCAGGCGCCGTTGAGCGTGTTGGTCTCGGAAACGGGACCATCGGAGTTGGGCTCGCCACCCTGGTTACCGTACTCCCAGTAGGAGTTGGGGGTATTGTGGGGAGCGAAGGGACCGGGGAGGACACCGTCTGCCAGGATGTCACGGATGTTGAAGGTCTGCACATCGTAACCGGTCAGCAGAAGGTTAAAGTCAAGGATAGCCACAGAGTAGTCGGTCCACAACGTGATGTGAACGACCTGCGCCTCGGAGGACACATTGGTGATGGAGAACAGGGTGGTACCTGCGGCGCCATCAGTGACATAATCATATTGAACAAAGGGGAACAGCAAGGTTGCGGCGGGCACGGCGTCGAACGCGCAGACGTTTGCATACACAACGCTGCTGAGGCCGAGTACCACTGCACCAACCAGTGCCAGGGTTAGAAACTTTTTCATTACTCAAACTCCTTCCAAAATTGTTATCTACGGACTGCTGC
>CBDTUG010000147.1:0-5280 GCA_965363555.1 uncultured Thermoanaerobaculia bacterium | reverse complement strand
ACCACGAGGGTGAGAATAAGGCGTTTCATGGTGCTCCTCCTACTCGGTTGGGACCGAGACGAAGATAAGATCGGCATTGAGGCTCTGGGTCATAGGAAGTCCCGAGTCGGTCCATGATACCGAGGCTTCTGGGTTCACGGGACCGGTTGTGGTCTCGGTGGTGAGTTTGTTCTGGCCCCAGACGACGCTGATTTCACTGCATGTATGGAGAGGCAAACGGCCGGCATAGCCGCGGTAGCCGGCAAAGGCATTGGAGTACGAAGTGCCCTGGAAGCCGCCTCGTCCGCCGCTGCCGTTGAGGGCTTCTTTTGCCGCATTGTCGAGCTCATAGATTTGAGTGTAACCAAGGCTGTCGAGAAGATTCCCGGCGTGGGTCGAGCGACCACCGGAACGACACATGAGGATGAGTGGAGCGTCAAGATCAGGAAACAACGCCTGAATGGTGGCTGCGAAGTCCTCGTTATCCTGTTTGGTCTTCGTGCCGTCCGGGTTCATGGTCATGAACTGCCACGGAATCAAGTAGGCGATGGCTTCACCCGCCATATTGGCAGGACTGCCAACCCAGTAGGCTTCTTCAAGTGTGCGTGTGTCGATCAGGTTGGCTTGGCCGGTGACGGTCATTTCGTACGCCTCGACGGCCGTCACATTCTCGTACGCGATGGCGGGAGCCGCAATTATCACGGCGGCTACGGTCAGAATTAGCGTCCGGGTCATCAGAGAACAACGCATCAGTCTTCCTCCTTCA
Organism: uncultured Thermoanaerobaculia bacterium; assembly: GCA_965363555.1. Lineage (GTDB taxonomy): Bacteria > Acidobacteriota > Thermoanaerobaculia > Thermoanaerobaculales > Sulfomarinibacteraceae > DAOWGJ01. Next base: position 4,535 of record CBDTUG010000147.1, on the reverse strand, counting down.
ATCAGGTCCGGCGAACTCGGCCGGAGGCACGGCTTAGGAGTGATTTCCTCAGCCGAACCTCTTTTAGTGCATATTTTCACAAGTGTCAAGTTCGCGATAAGTTATTTAGTAACAGTTATCATTTCGCAGTTATACTCGTGAGGACGAGATTGCACAATTGAGCAATTTGCGCAATACTTACGGATGGACCATGCGGATCCTGGGGACCTCCAGGAGCGTCGCTGTACTGGTCGGCCTAGGTAGTCCTGAAGACAGAGAGAAGGTCCATATCTCGATGGTGCTCCCTCACCCTGTACAATCCCCCATGGAGGCCACAATGAGCGACCAGCCCAAGCAGCCACAGAAACCCAAGCTGACCATCGAGGCGTCGGTTTCGATGGGCCAGTACACCAATTTCGTCAGTATTGCCCACAACTACACCGAGGTTCTGTTCGACTTCGGGCGGACTCTTCCGGGCCGCACTGATATTCCCATCGTCTCCCGCCTGATCATGACGCCGTTCCACGCCAAGCAGTTGGTCAAGGCCTTGAACCACAACATCAGGCTTTATGAGCAGAAGTTCGGTGCGATCACCGACCCACCGGTGGACCAGGGCGTACCGTCGATCGGCGAGGGGAATACCAACTAAAAGTCTGGTGCGCAGCATGTGTTGGCGGCCACAAGAAGAGAAAAAAGGCGGGCCTTGACGGCCCGCCCGAATATGTCGATCATCGCTCCAACTGACAGCTGACAGCTGACAGCTGACAGCTGACAGCTGATAGCTGAGAGCCGACAGCCCCTTATTTACTCACCCAACTCCAGAATGGAGAAGAAGGACCGTCCGACTTGTGGACGCAGGACATAGAGGCGGAGATAACCACCCTCTTTCACGTCCCGCACCGCTGCCATAAGGTCGTCGGTGGTCTTGACCTTGAGGCCGTTGACCTCGAGGATGATGTCTCCCCTGATCAGACCCTCAATGCCGGCTGGGGAATCGGAACGGACATGCGTGATCAAGATGCCGGTGACACTTTCATCGATGCCGGTCATCTGCCGAATGCGATCGTCAATGGTGCTCACGTGAATGCCGACTCTCTCGGCGGTGGCATCAGCGTCGTCGCTCTCACCCTGATCGTCCGGAGATGTCTCAGCATCCGCATCACGCTCGCCAAGAGTGACAGTGAACTCTTGGCGTTTTCCGTTTCGGATCACGTCCAGGGTCACCCGGTGTTCCGGGGGCAGCGCGGCTACGGTATCGATCAGCGTACGAGTATCATCCACTGCCTGGCCATCAACCCCGACGATCACGTCCCCGTGGGTCAAACCCGCCGCCTCCGCCGGAGACTCTTCAGTTACCGATTCCACAAACGCGCCCTTGCGACTCTCGAGATCGAAAGCGCCCTGGGTCTTCTGGTCGATGTTTTTGATCGTAACGCCGAGGTAGCCCCGGACGACCTTGCCGTGTTCTCGAAGCTGGGGAACAATCCTGGCGGCCGTATCGATCGGAATGGCAAACCCGAGGTTCTGACCTCTGGCATTGATCGCGGCGTTAATCCCGATGACCTCGCCCCTCAGGTTGACCAGCGGGCCGCCGGAGTTGCCGAAGTTGATTGCGGCATCGGTCTGGATGTAGTTCTCGAAAGAGCGGTCCGAGAGGCCCAACGCCCGACCCTTGGCCGAGACGACGCCGACGGTGATCGTATGGTCCATATCCAGCGGATTGCCGGCTGCCATCACCCATTCACCGACCCGCAGCGAAGCCGAATCTCCCATCTGCAGGTGAGGGAATCCCCCGTTGCCCTTTTTCACCCGGATCAGGGCCAGATCGGTCGCGGGGTCGGAACCGACGACCTCGGCTTCATAAGTCGTACCATCGACCAACTCGACCTCGATCTTATCGGCATCGTCGATGACATGATTGTTGGTTATGATCTCACCGGTCTCAGTGATGAAGAATCCGGACCCTTCCGAGCGTTGCGGCGCCGGTTCTTCACCTTCGGGAGTTGGTTGCTGGCGAAAGAAAAAGTGGAACCGGTCTTGCGGGGCCTGGTCTTTGGCTGACCGAAACTCAATCACCCGCACCGAAACTACCGACGGGATGACCCTGTCGGCTAGCGCGACAAAGTCCGGGGCGAGGAAATTGACCGCCGCCGGAGTTGCCTGGGCCGAAGTGTTGGATCGGTCCGCTCCGACGGTCTGGGTGATGTCCATTCCACCCGAGAGCATCATTCCAAAGACAACTGCCGCCACAACGATGGCGGCGAGGGAAAGCACATTGTTCGTACCGATTTTCATCTAGACCTCCTGTGGATAACGAGCCCCTTCAAATCAAGAGACTGCAACTCTCTATAACAAAGCAAGGCGCATGCCAGATTCCCGATCAGTACCATGACCTGATCTCAACGGTTCGTATTCCGTTGGATGCCAATTTGGCATTTGCGCCGAATCGATTGTCCTCTCAGGGTGACGTGGTCGGTGCTACAACGACTCGATCCTTGCCTTCATCCTTGGCGCGGTACATTGCCAGGTCGGCCGCCCGCATCAGGAGGTTCTTTTTGAAATCGGTCGATCCCGTTCGCGGCAGGTGTACGGGATAGACGGCAACACCAACGGACACGGTCAAGGCCGAGCGCAGATTGACCGGTCCGTCTGCCCAGGCGAAACTCCCCCGGAGAAATGTGGCTGCTCGAAGCACTTCGCAAATCTTCTCGCCGACTTTCGAGGCCTCTTCTGCGTTGAAGCCCGGAAGGATGACGACGAATTCATCGCCACCGTAGCGCGCCAAGGTCGCCTCGGGCACGTCGACCGCCTGAGACAACAACACCGCAAACTCCTTCAAGACCTGTGAGCCGGCCAGGTGCCCCAGGGTGTCGTTGACCCCCTTGAAGTTATCCAGATCCAGGAAGAGCAGCGCAACCTCAGCCCCCTTGACATCAGCTCGGATGAGATCCTCGGTCAAGCGGTGGTGAAAGAACCGGTCGTTGTACAAGCTGCTCAGGTCATCTCTTCGGGCCATTTCACTCGCTCTCCGTGCATCCAGAAGATTCTCCAGAAAGGCGGAGGTGTAGGCCCCGAAGACCTCCAGAATGCCGACATCCTGCGAGGTGTAGGTCGCACTCTTCCGGTTGACCAGTTCGAGAACCCCGCAGACCGTCTGCTCGATTCTGATGGGTACGGCAATGACGCCAGTGGTCTTGAAATTGGAGGCTTCGTCGAATTGGCCGAAGAAGTGGCTGTCCGTTGCGGGATCGATCATCAAGTAGGGTTCACCTGTCCGATAGACCCGTCCGATGATGCCATCGCTGGAGTTGAGCACGCGCCCCAGCACAGAATTGGCCGACGGCCCGAAGGCCCCCAGGAAATAGAGATCCGGTCCCCTGCCGTCGGCAAGGCGTTCTCCGGGGCGGTCCATCAAAAAGGAACCGGCTTCCGAGGGAACAAAGTCGTTGGCTTTGCTCAGAATCTCGACCAGGAAACGCCCCAGATCCAACCGCGGAATGGTCAAGGCGGTGTAACGTTGGCGTTCAAGGTGAGGCTCCAACTCTTTCTGAGGAAGCGTCAGGACATCCGGTATTTTATTCATCAGCTTCAGTGTACCAACCCGGTGAGGCTGGAACAAAGAATTCATGACCGACCCGGCCGGGTTGCTCTCACCTCACCAGCGCGCGCAGCCGTTTCTCGAGGTTTCGAATGGTTTCGCTGTGGTCCGCTCTTCCGGGGGCGAAACGAATCGACTCAAGACTTTTACGAACCGCCCGCATCTCGGCTTCTCGGGCGCCGAATCGCTGGTCCTCAGCCAACCCAACCCACCATTGCTCCATCGCCAATTGCAGGTCGCGGGCCCTCGCTGCGGGCGTCTGTCCGGCCTTTCGGGCAGGAATCACTCCGCTGCGCCGCCGAGTCACCAGCCAGGCCAGCAATCCTCCACCAATGACGCCGACAAGCAGAGCACTCCCGATAATGATCCAAATAGGTATTTCAAACGGTTTTCCTTGGTCCGATTCGACTTCAGGTTGTTCCAACGGATCTTCGTCGTTCCTATTGGAATTTTCTACAACAGGCAACTGATTGGCCGGCGTTGGTGTGGGAAGTGGCGCCTCGACCTCCAGGGTCAAGGGTCCGAGACGGTGCGTCTCATAAGCACCCGAGGCTGGGTTGAATACAGCCAACTCGACCGGTTCGAGGGCCAACTCACCTGCCCCTCGAGGCAAGAGGGTCAGGCTCCAGCTCCGAGAGCCATGAATGCCCGTCCGGTCGATTGTGACCGTACTGTCTTCTTCCGGCGGATAGGTTTCGCAATCCACACACGTCGGCCACAGGGTCGGCGCTTGCACCAGGGGCAGGTTTCCCTTGCCTTCCAGGGTGATCGTGACCACCGCAGAGGCCCCAAACGGAATGATGGCGGGGGTGATTTGAGCTGAATACCTGAGGTCTCCCACCGCACCGGAAAAACCGGGAGGCGCTGCCGGTCTTGGTGTGACGATGACGTCCACCGTCCGGGTCGAGCGCTCGACGACGGTGTGGGGCGAGAAGAGACTCTGACCCCGGAAGCCGAT
>CBDTUG010000146.1:0-5293 GCA_965363555.1 uncultured Thermoanaerobaculia bacterium | reverse complement strand
CTATGCTCGTGCTGCGGGGACAGGTGTTGGAGGGTCCGTGGTTTGGGACTTTCCCGGTCGCCGCGGCGATTCAGATCTACGGCCTGTGGCTGGCCCCCTTGCTGCTGGTGGCTCTGGCCTACGGATTGACCTTCGACCGCTGGGAACTGCCCGAAGAGGACCTCCGTCGTTATGATGCCCGCCGAAGGTCAAACAGTGGGGACGCCGACCGATGACAACCAGCATCGTAGGGTCAGCCGTGATCTACCTTGCCCTGGTGACGGCGGTTGGTATCTGGGCTGCCCGTAGGACGACGTCAGCCAAGGATTTCTTTATCGCCGGCCAGAAAGTCGGATGGGTTGTCACCGCTTTTGCGACGATGTCGGCGGCATTCAGCGGGTTCGTATTCATGGGCGGCCCTGGCCTGATGTATAGCGTGGGTGTCGCCTCGTTGTTTATCTGCATACCGGTCGGCTTCACCTCTGGTCTGCTGTGCTGGGTTGTGGGGAAGAGGCTGAGGTTGTTGGCCGGGCTTCAAGAGATCTACACCGTGCCGGATGTCATCCTCTGCCGCTATCAAAGCCGCCTTGCTTCCGGCCTTGCGGCCGTGGCCGTCATCATCGGTACGGTCGGCTACCTTGGAGCCCAACTCCAGGCTTTGGGGATTTTGATCGAGATGGTATTTGGCACCAGGGCGCTGCTCGGGCAGTGGAGCCTGCTTGCGGCAATGGCCCTCGGTTCGGTCGTCGTTGTATTCTACGCAACCGCCGGAGGCATGGTGGCTGGGGTCTACACTGATTTATTTCAGGGTATTTTGATGGTGGCCGCTGCAGTGGGGATCTTTTTTTATGCCCTTCAATCGGGAGGTGGCCTCGAGGCCATGTCGCGGTCGATTATCTCCTCGGAAGCATTCGGCCCGAATCATCTCGACCCCTTTGGAACTCTGCCGGTAATGACGGCCATGGGTTTCTTCTTTGTCTTTGCGGTGGGTCTCCTCGGTCAGCCGCACATGCTCCACAAGTTCTTCATGCTCAAAGATCCTCGAACCCTCAAGTGGATGCCTCTGGTGATCGGCCTGACCCAGTCCGCGTGTGTACTCATCTGGCTCGGGATCGGACTGGCGGTCCCGGCGCTTGTGGCTCAAGGACGTATGGCCGCGCTGGCCAATCCCGATCGGGCGGCGCCTCAGTTTCTGTTGGATTTTACGCCCGGCATATTGGCCGGCTTGGTATTTGCCGGGGTTCTGGCGGCCATCATGTCGACCGCAGACTCCTTCCTCAATATCGGGTCCGCGGCCATCGTCAGGGACCTGCCGAAGGCTTTTGGGCGGCGAGTTCGCGATGAGCTGAAGTGGGGGAGGGTTGCGGTGGTTGCTCTCGCCGTTTTTTCCGTAGTCTTCGCGTACCTTTACGAAGATCTGATTGCCCTGGTTGGCACCTTTGCCTTTGGGACCTTCGCGGCGGCCTTGGCCCCGGCGGTGGCCATAGGCCTGAATTGGCGTCGGGTAGGGGCGACCGCCGCAACGGCTTCGATCGCGACGGGTATGGTCGTCAACCTGGGTCTGGAGTTCTTGTCGAAGCAGACGATTCTGGACTGGCTCCCGTCAGTTCCTTTGAAGGTGGGTGTGCTTCCTGCATCCGTGTCTCTCGCCGCATCCTTCACGGTGTTGTTAACCCTGACCTGGTTGAGTCCCGTCCGCACGCAGCCGAATCTCGACCCTGATGTCGACTTTGTCATGGACCTATAGGATCATGTAGGACAGAGGCCTTCAGGGCAATCGAGAAGCAGAAGGTGTCGGTGGCCTCTGCCCTACATGAGAAGTCAAGGCCATCTTGCCGCCGTCAGGAACCAACCTGGCCCACTCTTCTGGCTCTGTGAGGCCATGCCTGTTATACTTCCCGTTCGTCCGGGTTTTTCCGGAACGGGGAGCGTGTGTGTCGATAAGCCTGAACAATGCTGATGAACGGCCGATGACCTTTACTGAAGAGGTGGTGTTGGTGGTCGACCAGCTGAATTCCGAGCAGGTTGCCGGACCGTTGACAGTGAGCCTCGAGGGCCGAGTGCTTTCGATGGACGATGGCTATCTTGTCGAAGGATCGATGGAGGCTGAAGGCCTGTTGGTATGCAACCGTTGTTTGGAACCGGTTCCCTGGAAGGGCAGTGATCGATTCTCGGTTGAATTGCGGCATCCCCTGGATACCGCTGAAGAGGAAATCGAGCTGGGCGCGGGTGACTTGGACGTCATGTTCATCACCGGGGACCAGTTGGAGGTCGAGAGTCTGGCGGCTGAGCAGGTCCTGCTCAATCTGCCGATGCGAATTTTATGTCAACCGGATTGTTCCGGTTTGTGTGCCCGGTGCGGCGCCAACAAAAATCAAGAAGGAAGTTGCCGGTGCGAACCCGAGGTGGATCCCCGATGGGAGTCCCTTCGCGGGTTGCAAGACCGGCCGTCCTGAACGGAGTAGATCATGGCAAATCCAAAGAGAAAAATCTCTCGAACGCGGCGTGACAAGCGTCGTGCTCACCACGCGTTAACCCCGGCAGGCTCAAGCCTGTGTACAGAATGTTTCGAGGCCAAGTTGCCCCACCGGGTGTGTCCGCATTGCGGCTACTACAAGGGGCGGGCAGTGATTGAAGTCCAGGAACTCGACTGAGTTTGACCGGGTTGCTTCGGACCTGGATTCTGGCCCGGCCTCTGTGTGAGGCGAGGTGAGATTGTGACCACGACCGGCCCCATTGCGATTGACGCGATGGGTGGAGACGGCGCGCCGCAGGCCGTCATCTCCGGAGCTCGGGAGGCGGTTGAAGAACTGGGCATAGACGTCATCCTGGTGGGTCCGGTCAAGCGGATTCGCAAGGAGATGGGGCGCCTTCGATCCTTGCCCAGTGGCATCGAGCTGGTCGATGCCCCCGATGTCGTGGCGATGGACGAATCGCCATTTTCCGTGTTGCGGGAGAAACCGGATTCGTCACTCTCGGTCTGTGCCCGGCTGGTTGGGGATGGCCGTGCGGCAGCGATGGTTACGGCCGGAAATACCGGTGCAGCCTGGGTTTCGGCGAAAAGCAACCTCGGGATGATCGAAGGTGTTGATCGGCCCGCCCTGGCAGTCGTCCTTCCCAGGATCGACGGCCGAACACTTCTTTTGGATGTCGGCGCCAATATCGTATGCAGACCGGAGCACCTGGTTCAGTTTGCGGTCATGGGATCCTTGTATTCCCGGCACGTACTCGGCGTCAAGCATCCGTCAGTCGGCCTGATGTCGGTCGGTGAAGAAAGTAACAAGGGTGGGCCCAGGGTGCGTGAACAGTACCGCCGCCTTGCCTCGGCTGGTGTGCGGTTCAAGGGCGTCGTCGAGGGACGGGACGTTTTCTCCGGCGATGTGGACGTCATTGTCACAGATGGTTTCACAGGAAATATCATCCTCAAGGTCTCTGAGGGCCTGGGTGAAATGGTGGTTTCCTTCTTGATGGAGGAGGCTCGTGGGTCGGCTGTGTATGGAGCTGGTCTCCTGATGGCCAAGGGCGCTTTCCGCAACCTCAAGAAAAAGGTCGATTATTCAGAGCATGGAGGCGCGCCGCTCTTGGGCATCAAGGGCCCGTGCCTGGTGGCCCATGGGCGCTCGTCCTCGAGGGCCATTTGTAACGCGGCTCGGTCCGCCGGAGACTATGCTTCAAGCGGCATTATCGGCCGTATTGAGAATACGATCCGTCTTTTCCGGCCTTCCAAGCAGCAAGGGAGTGAAAATTGATGCACGACGGTTTTTCAACGACAGCTCGCATTGCGGGCCTCGGTCGTTTTCTGCCTGAAAAAATTGTCACCAACCAAGACCTCGAAAAGATCGTGGACACCAGTGACGAATGGATTACAACTCGCACCGGGATCAAAGAGCGTCGCAAGGTTGCCGACGGCGAGGCCCTGGTCGATCTGGTTGTCCGGGCCGGGAAGGCAGCCCTTGAGGATGCCGGCGTTGAAGCGGAGGCCGTTGATCTCTTGATCGTGGCCACGGCGACCCCTGAGCAGCCGATTCCGGCAACATCGGCGATCGCACAACCGCGGTTGGGTGTTGTCAATGCCGCCTGTTTTGATCTCTCGGCGGCCTGTTCGGGGTTCACCTATTCCTTGAACGTTGCACGGCAGTTCATCGCCACCGGAACAGCAAAAAATGTCCTCGTCATCGGAGCGGAATGCCTCACTCGATACACCAACTGGAGCGATCGAAAGACATGCGTTCTCTTCGGAGATGGAGCGGGGGCTGTTCTGCTGCAACCATCTCCCGCCGGTGAGGGCATCCTGCAGATTGACTGGCGGACCGACGGCACGTGGGCTGATTTCATTTCGATGCCCGGGGGCGGCAGTCGTTTCCCTCCTGGAAGCCAAGAGTCACTTGACAAAGGCCTTCCTTTCATCACGATGCGGGGCAACGAAACCTTCAAGGTGGCCGTGCGTGCGATGACCGGGCTCAGCCTGGACCTGCTCAAACGGGCGGGCATCCAACCGGGCGACCTCGATCTTTTCATACCTCACCAAGCCAATCTCCGAATCATCCAGGCGGTTGGCAAGAGATTGAGCCTTTCGGACCAGCAGGTTTATACCAACGTGCAGAGGTTCGGAAATACGTCGGCTGCATCGATTCCGTTGGCGATGGTGGACGCGGTCGAAGACGGACGCCTCAAGCGTGGTGATCTGCTCCTGGTCACTGCCTTCGGTGGGGGCCTGACCTGGGGCTCTGCGCTGATACGATTCTAGGAGAGAACTATGACCAAAATCGCAGCACTCTTTCCCGGTCAGGGCAGCCAAGCCATCGGTATGGGGCAAGATCTGGCCGATCGTTGGCCCGTGGCCGCAGAGGTCTTCACGGCGGTTGATGACAGTCTGGACTTCCCGTTATCGAAACTCTGCTGGGAAGGGCCGGAGGATCAACTGCGGCTGACCGAGAATACTCAACCAGCTCTGCTGACGCACTCCGCTGCCGCATGGGCCATCTTGGCCGGCGCCGGTTTGAATATCGAGGCCGTGGCCGGCCATAGCCTTGGAGAGTACTCGGCCATCGTCGCGGCCGGTGGGCTCAGTGTGGCCGAAGCCGCACAAACCGTGCGACAGCGAGGCCGATTAATGCAAGAGGCGGTTCCCGTAGGCCAGGGAGCGATGGCGGCAGTCCTGGGACTGGATGATCAGATTGTGGTGGACATCTGTGCGGCAGAAACTGCGTCCGGCCCTGAGGTCGTTGTCGCGGCCAATTTCAATTCTCCTGGGCAGATCGTCATTGCGGGGGCTGCCTCAGCGGTCGAACGAGCCTCGGCGACCTGCAAAGAA
>CBDTUG010000145.1:0-5311 GCA_965363555.1 uncultured Thermoanaerobaculia bacterium | reverse complement strand
TCGCCATTTGTGCCGGCCAGTATCACAGCCTTGCGCTTCGCGCGGACGGCACGGTGCTTGGGTGGGGCTTCAACGAAGATGGTCAGTTGGGCAACGACAGCACTGTCTCTTCGACGCTTGCCGTTCCAGTCGATGCGGAGGGTGTGCTTGCCGGTCAGGATGGTCGCCCGCGATGGACCACAGATTGCATTGCCGCAGTAAGAGCGCTCGAAGAGCATCCCTTCGCTTATGAGGTCGTACCCTCAACACAAGATCTGCAGCAGAAGCTCGGGATTCACAGTTATCCAACCCACCTCGTATTCGGCCTCGACGGTCGGTGTACGGCGGTATTCTCGGGCTACTCGCCGGGGATGGGGGATCTGTTGGCGCACGAAATCGAAAAGGTGTTGAAGGCTCAATAACCGGCAGCTCTTGCAATCAGCCGTTTCGGCCCACAGGGCCCGTTATTTTGCCGTTATCTTTTCGTCTTCATCCCCGCTCCCATTCCGGTTTCACCGCCACTCCGGCCTTCCGGAGAAATCTCGCCAGGATGTCCATGCCGCACCTCGAGAGATAGCTCTCGGGGTGGAACTGCACGCCAAAATGGAGGCGCTTCGCATCCTCAAGCGCCATCACCAGCCCATCCTCGGTCCAGGCCGTGACCCGGAGATCGGCCGGCAGGCTCTCCCGGTCGACGATCAATGAATGGTAACGAGTCGCCTCGAAGGGCTGTGCCAGCCCAGCAAAAAGAGTCGACCCATCATGGTGGATCGGTGAGGTCTTGCCATGGACCGGCTCCGGCGCCCGCACGACGCGCCCTCCGTGGACCTGGGCCAACGCCTGTTCGCCCAGACAGATTCCCAAAAGCGGCACATCGACCGCGGCCCGAATCAAGTCCTGAGTGATACCGGCATCCTCGGGCCGTCCCGGGCCTGGGGAGATGACGATCGCTTGGGGTCTGAGCGCCAACAGCTCTTCGGGTGTCGAGACATCGTTGCGCACGACCTCGATCTCGGCGCCTGAGATTTCCTGAAGCTCCTGCACCAGGTTGTAGGTGAAGGAGTCGTAGTTGTCGAGCATGAGAATCATCGTTTCACCTCACTCTAAATAAAGCTGGGACGCCGGGAGGCCAACAGCAGGTTGAGAGGCAATGGTTGCTATTGCAGGTCTCAGGCCTCAGGTCACAGCATGAAACCTGCTGCCTGAAGCCTGCTGCCTGAGCTCTCATTCCGTATTCATCATTGAACATTTTCTTCAACTTTGCAGTTCCTCGGCCATTTGAACAGCCTTTGCCAGCGCCGACGCCTTGTTCCGGCATTCCTGCAATTCGGTCTCAGCCACCGAGTCGTAGACAATTCCTGCGCCGGCCTGGATGTGCACGACGCCGCCCCGCTCGACGGCGGTTCGAATAGCAATGCAAAAGTCCAAGGTTCCGTCGATATTGACATAACCAACGGCGCCACCGTAGACCCCACGCCGCACCTCTTCGAGTTCATCAATGATCTCCATCGCCCGGACCTTGGGCGCTCCCGAAAGGGTGCCCGCCGGGAAACAGGCAAACAGGGCTTGCCAACCGTCGAGGTCCTCCCGCAATTGCCCTTCGACCTCACTCACCAGGTGCATCACATGGGAATAGCGTTCAATGTCCATCTCACGGGTGATTTTCACTGTGCCCGGAGCGGCGACCCGGCCGATATCGTTTCGGCCCAGATCAACCAGCATCACGTGTTCGGCCCTCTCCTTGGGATCGGCCAAAAGCTCCTTCGCTAATTTGGCATCTTCGGCCGCATCACAGCCTCGGTGTCGAGTGCCGGCGATCGGACAGGTGGCCACAACACCGTCCCTGACGCTGACAAGCATCTCTGGGCTGGACCCGAAGACACGAGCCTGACCAGTGTCGAGGAAGAACATGTAGGGCGATGGGTTGGTCAGACGCAGCATCCGATAGATGGCCTCGGCCCGGCATCGGGGCACCTTGCGCCATCGCCTGGACAGCACCACCTGGAAAATGTCGCCGGCGAGGATGTGATCCCGAGCCGTGCCAACGGCATCAAGAAAGCACTTTTCAGTCGGGGTGACCTGCCAATCGGACCAGGGATCACCCTCGGTATCCGGAATGGGGTGAGGCCCGCCACCGTCGCCGGGTTCGACGACCGCACGACGCAACGCTTCCAGGCGGCCGCACGCCTGCGCCCAAGCCATTTCGGGATCTCCGTCAATTCTGGCAAGCGCCACCAGTAAAAGGCGCTGCCGGGCTCGATCCAGGGCAACCACGCCATCATAAAGACCGAACCAGGCCTCCGGAAGGCCGGTTTCGTCTCGGCCTGAATCCGGAATATCCTCGACAAGGCGAATGGCGTCGTAACCAACATGACCGACCGCGCCCCCCGAAAAAGGCGGTACATCTTCGATTGGCGCAACCGACCCCACCTGCGTTTGGGCCCGCAAAACGTCAATCGGACCACCCTCTTGAGGCACACCGTCAACGAAGGCCACACCGCCGCGGATCTCCAGGATTCGCCAGGGGTCAGCCCCGATGAATGAGTATCGGGCGACCCTCTCGCCACCCTCGACACTCTCCAACAGGAAGGGATTCCTCCCGGTCTTCGACAGTTGTGAGAACACCGTGAACGGCGTCACGGTGTCCGAGGTCAACTGATGAATCACCGGCACGACGTCATGACGCCGTGCCAGTTCAAGAAACTCACTCTTTGTCGGCCGTAGGTTCAAAACACTCTCCATCCGGCCACAAAGTTCCTGCCGGATGATCAGTCTATCAAGCCTTGAGGCCCGGCCGGAAACCCTCTCACGGCTGCAAATTACGAATGAGGCGCAATCTGCGACGCCGTAAGCCCTTGAAGAAGCATGACTACGCCTGTGGCCTTCCGGCGCCGCATCTCGCATCTCCTCGCGATTTTCGCTTCACAGAGGGTTTCCGGCCGGGCCTCTAGCGCTTAGGAATTCGTTCGACAATCCATTCCCGCAGGTGGGGAGGAAGAAGGAAAAAAGCCATCCACACCAAGCCGGCGATCATCACGATCACGCCAATGCCGTGGGTCAAGCCTGAAATGAAATCTACCGATGGCTCATCCAACAGATCAAACCGATAAAAAATCCAGTTCCAGTCGTGCACTCCCCCACCCACCAACGGCATCGCCAGTTCGCGCGCATCAGCCATATAGTAAGCAACATTTACGAAGCTCTCACCAAGCCACCACGTACAAAAGGCTGCGCCCGTCAGACTGGGTCTTCGAAGCAGGAAGTAGCCGATCAGCAAAGCCGGCACGAAGAGTTGACCCAAAGATCCACCAAGAAAATGAATCGTCTCGCCAAAGGGAGACAAGAAGACGTGGCCTGCCTCATGAAACGCAAGGTTGACGAGATCTAGAAAGCAGCGATCGGAATAGCCGACGGCCAGGATCAAGGTCCACCGCCCGGTCACCAGCAGGAGGGCGATCCTGCCAAGCTTTGGGAGAAGGTCATCGTTGTGGTCAGCCGATGTCACCGTACAATTGAAGCAGGGCGCAGATCAGCAGTCAATCGGAACTGCTATCGCACTGGAGTCCCCCTGATCATTGACTGAGAAAAAGCCCAGCGCCAGGGCCGAGTGGAAGTCCCAGCAGCAACCAGATCACCAAGAGCAACATCCAAGCCAGCATGAATGCCACCGAATACGGCAGCATCGTGGCAATCACGGTTCCCATACCCGCCTTCGGTTCGTAGCGCTGCATGAAGGCCACGATCAGGGCGAAGAAGGACATCATCGGGGAAATGATGTTGGTCGAGCTGTCACCGATTCGGTAGACGCCCTGGACCAGCTCGGGGCTATAACCGAGCAGCATGAACATCGGAATGAATACCGGCGCCATAAAGGCCCACTTTGCTGAGGCGCTACCCATGGCGAGGTTGAGACCGGCGGCGAGAAGCAGGAAAGAAAGCATCAAAGGAATCGGCCCCAGACCTGAGGCCTTGAGGACTTCTGCTCCCTTGATGGCAAAGATCATTCCGAGGTTCGTATACTTGAAGTAGGCCACGAACTGAGCTGCGAAGAAGACGAGCACCATGAACAAGGCCAAGGTCTCCATCGACTCCTTCATTCCCATGACGACGTCGGAGTCGTTCTTTATCGTACCTGCACCCAGGCCATAGGCAAGGCCGACGAGCAGACCACCAACAAAAATGATGGTGACAATCCCGTGCATGAAGGGCGAGTGGAGCACACTGCCGGTCTCAAGGTCGCGCAGGAATCCATCCTCTGGTATCAGGCCGATCAAACAGATCGCTGACATACCGAGACTGACGATGAAGGCCCAGAGCAGGCCACGTTTTTCCTCTTTTGAAAGCTTGCGAAATTCCTCGTCCTCGGTCACCACCGCTCCTTCGAAGCTGCCGAGTCTGGGCACAACGATCTTCTCTGTGACCCAGGTTCCGACCAATGCGATCACAAAGGTCGAGACCACCATGAAATAGTAGTTGCAGGCCGGTGTCACCGTGTACTGAGGGTCGATGATGCGGGCAGCTTCCTGACTGATACCTGCCAGGAGAGGGTCGATCGTACCGAGCAGGAGGTTGGCGCTGAACCCTCCGGAGACACCGGCGAAAGCCGCCGCGAGCCCGGCGATGGGGTGGCGACCGACTGACAGGAAGATGATCGCGCCGAGTGGCACGAGCAGCACGTATCCGACGTCGCTGGCCATGTTTGAAAGCACACCAGCAAGCACGATCACAAAGGTCAAGAAGCGGCGGGGAGCGGCATGCACGAGCAACCTCAGACACGAGCCGATCAGACCGCTTTTTTCGGCGACGCCGATTCCCAACATCGCGACGAGGACTGTGCCGAGTGGTGCGAAGCCGGTGAAGTTCTCGATTGTCGATTCTAGAATCCAGTGCAGGCCTTCGCGCGAAATCAGGTTGATCGGCAGAACCTCGACGCCCGTCTTGGGGTTGAAGGCCGAGAGTCCCAGTTTGGCCGACAGCCAGGAAACGAGTATGAGCGCGAAGGCGAACAGTGCGAACAACGTGGCGGGGTGTGGCAGTGCGTTGCCGATCTTCTCGATCGCGGACAAGAACCGAGAGATGATCGAACGGCGAGGCTCACGGACGGCAGCTTTTTTCATTCGGCGCGAGACCTCCAGCAGCTGAATCTGTAGATCTTAACAGCTTCATCCACCGCCGGCCTACTGCCGTCAGCCGACATTCGATCGCCCAAACGCTCCCCGGGGATAACCCCGAAGGAGCACATGCAATTTATCGCCGACTTGCTACTTCACTGCGGCCATGACCGACCGCGCCCCCCGAAAAAGGCGGTACATCTTCGATTGGTGCAACAGAC
>CBDTUG010000144.1:0-5311 GCA_965363555.1 uncultured Thermoanaerobaculia bacterium | reverse complement strand
ACGATGGCGCCCATGCTGGTCCCGGTGATCGACCGAACGGGGAGGCCTTTCCGATCCAGTTCCTGAAGGACTCCGATGTGGGCAAATCCCCGGGCGCCTCCACCGCCGAAGGCGAGAGTTGGGGGGCGAACCTTCCACCGAATCCTGCGGGAGGCGCCGAAAAACTCGGTCCGCATTGTGCTCAGGGGTTCGGGTTGATCGATTGAAGGTGTTTATACATATCGACCAGGGCCTCGTGCACGCCCTCTGCGACACGCCTTGACTTGTCCGAAAGATGGTCCAGGTCATCGGTGAAGCCGCGTGGGTCCACATCCCCGATACGATCACCCTTCTTGACCGGCACACCGTCTCTCAGCAGTCCTCGGATGACGCCGCCGATTCTGGCAGTTACGGCGTAGGAGGCATCGACGGGAACGCCGCGTCGGTAGTCTTCGATGCCGAATACCGAAACCACCGTACCGACCCTTTCGCCCCGATCGATCTGGTCTCCGATCTGGCTCTGAGTGAAGAAGATGCCGTCGCGGACCGCTTTGAGCGACCTTTCGTCTGTGAATCCCATGATTTCTGCCGGCGGTCGATCTTCAAGGTTCTCACCAGTGTCCTCGAGTACCGAGCCGACCTTGGGCCCCCGTACGGTATCGACCACCGCGTGGCAGTCTTTGCCGGCGGTATAACCAGGTCCCAAGGCGATGACCACCGGGGCCATCGAACGTTGCAAACCCCAGTTCTGACGAAGCATTGTTGCCTCGATGAAGACATCGGGCTGCCATTGCTCGATGACTTTTTCCAGATTGGCCGCCATGGCCCCGATCATGCCCTGTTGATGGGCCTCTTCAACGGCCTTGAGGGTGCGCACGTGAATGGCCGTGACGCCATCGACCGTGGTTTTTTCGTCCAGAATTGCCTCAGAGAAGCACACCGACCGCCGGACCGCTTTCGGGAACCGCCGCTCGAGGATCAGTATCCTGGTGAAACCCGCCCGGAAAAGATGGTGAGCAGTGGCGGAGGCCAACTCGCCCCCCCCCCGGATCAAAATTCTATAGCGGCTCGGATCCATGCAATACCCTCCAGGCGCGGCGGTATGATAACCCGGCGGAGCTGGAACGGGAAGTGAAATGACCGGCTACGCCGGGCAGCTCTCAGCTCTCAGCCGCCAGAGGTCACCGACATAGCCCCGGTGGCCTTTTGAGCAAAAAGCCCGGTGACTTGGGGGGTCTTTTGCCCCTCGTTCTGAGCATCCATCGAAAGGGGGTTTGCCTTGGGGTGAGCTGACAGCTGACGGCTGATAGCTAAGAGCTACTCACCCTCCGGCACCAGTTCGTAAATCTGGGGCAGGTTTCGGTATTCCTCGGCAAAGTCCAGTCCGTAGCCGACGACGAAGATATCGTCGATATCCGTTCCCAGGTGGGCTATGTCGACCTCCACTTTTCTGCGGGAGGGTTTGGACAAGAGGCTGACGATCCTGACGGACCGGGGGTGGCGCGCTTGGATCATGGCAGCCACGTCATTGAGAGTAATACCCGTGTCAACGATATCCTCGACGAGGTACACGTCACGGTCCCGGACGTCGGCCGTGATGTCCTTGACCAGGACGACGGTGCCGGACGAGGTTGTCCCGGATCCATAAGACGAGACTTGGATGAAATCCACTTCCAGTGGTTTTTCAATACGTTGCACCAAATCGGTGAAAAAGAAGACGCAGCCCTTCAGAACTCCGATAAAGACCGGTGAATGGCCTTCAATCTCGGCACTGATCTCGGCGGCCATCCGATCGACCATTTCTGCAATTTCTTCCTGGCTGATGACGACTCGACCCAACATTGTGGCCTCCTGGTTTGTTAGGGTGATCCGATCGGTGTATCCTTGACGATACATGGAGACTCAGACCACCGAATTAACTTTGCGATTTACTGACCTATCAGACAGGTTTAGATCGCTGTGGACGTTCTACCAGTTCCTCGGTGGAGTTTACAAGCACCAGGGACGGGGGGCGGTACCTTTTGAATACGATTTTCAGGCGTTGTACCGCGATGTCCAGGGACTGGTGCCCAAGGTCGGCGTAGGTACGAACGCCGATTCATCCACAGTCCAGGAGTTTGAGAAACTCGAGCGAATTCTGGCTCGTATCCACCACGAGCTGTGCAACCTGGAAAAGGAATTTTCACCCTCTCTGTTGCGGAAGTTCTTTGATCACCTGAAGAACCAGGACGAGAAAATCCTCTATGCACTGGTCAAGTTCTATATGCTTCAGCCGGCGCCGGGCCGAGACACCTTCGACAAGTTGGATATCTTGTTGACGAGGCTGTCCGGGGGTTCCTCGGAGGGAGGCCCGGAGAGGTTGCGGGATCGGGTTGAACTCAAGAAAAGCTTCGAACGGCTGGCTGAGATGGCCGCTATTCCGGCGCCGACTCCCGGTGAGGAGCGCACGCTGATTGGGTTGATCAGGGATTTGCGCGACGAAGTTCGGGCGATTCCTGATTTTCAGGGCCTACTGCATTCCCGATTGATCGACCGTTTTCGGGAACTCAAGGAGAGGCTGGGAAAGGTCGGCCTCTACCCATCCTTGTTGATTCAGATTGTTGAAACCAATATCGAATTGAAAAATCGGTTTCATGCTCTCTATCTCGAGGAAGAGGCCAAAATTTTCGAAGACACCAACAAAGTGTTCGAGATTGAGCGCTATATCGAGCGCAATCCAGGCGTGGCTCACGAGGAACTGAGGCGACAACTGGAGACCTTCAGAACGTCTCGCGAAAGATTTGACGCCAAGAGACGGGACAACAACGTCAAGCGTGAGGACATCACCGCCCTCAGGGATTCTATGCAGACGGTGCTGGAGTCCTTCGAACCTCAGCGGGGGGGAGCGCCGGAACAACCCAGGGAGGCCGTCGAAGAAACGGTGCCGGCGCCTCCAGATGAGGTTGATGACCTCACCGAAGTAGTTGATGGGTTCAGGTCCCAGGCTCCCGAGACGGCCCAGGACGTCTTGGGTAGGCCCGAGCCGGTTTTTGAGCCGGCTGTTCAACCTGAACGGGTATCGGTTGTAGCCCTCAAGGGTGTCGAGTCTGTGCCCGGTCCCTTCGGACCTCCCCGGATGACGGAGGATCAACTCGAAGGGGATGGCGAAATGGCGCCGACCGATGACGAGCCCAGCCTGATAGACCTTTTACCTCCAGACCCGTTACTGATGACTGCTCTCCACAAGATCCTTTTTGCGCTCGAATTGGTCACCTGGGAACACGGTATCGAGCACGCCGGGGGCGCAAACGAACTCCGCCACCTCAAGTTGGAACCGTGGGAGGTGGGTACCTATCGGAAAATGATGGAGATGAGAAGCCAGGTCGGGACCCTGCCCTGGGAGTTGCAGGCGTTCTTTCTGACCTCGGCGGCCCTCCGGGTCAAGATGGGGGAGGAACTGTCGGAAATCGGTCGACTCAGGGATGCCGGCCATGCCGACAAGGTTTTGGAGGTTCTGGAACACTCGGCCCAGAGCCTTGAGAGGGCCAGAGAGGTGGACCGGCGTTTCCGGTGGTTCATCGACGACATGCTCTTCCAGGGTCAGACCGAATTGTTGGAACAGGTCTACCGGTCCCACTTCCGTTTCCTCAATAGCTTTTCCGGCCTGTGGCTGGAACACCAGTCCTCGGGCGGGGTCGCGCCTTTATAGGGGGATGGGTCGAAGAGTCAAAGGGGTCAAGGAAGAACGCCGAACTTCGAACCTTGAACGTCGAATGTTAAGGCCAATCGCGGTCGCGACAGATATTTGGTTGCTGACCTTTTCGACTTTTTGACCTTTCGACCCTTTGACCTCCCGTGGAGCCAATCGGCTCCGCCGGGCTACTCCTTCGGTGGTTTGTCCGCCGACATCTGGATGCTCTTTGCTCCGACCGAGCGAGCGGTGTCGAGCACGTGGACCACGATGCCGTAGTCGGCGCCCTCATCGCCCTTGAGGATGACGGTCTGCTCGGGGTGACTCTTGACCAAATCGGAGAGCCGTTCTTCGAGATTTTCTTTTGAAATTTCGATGTCGTCGATCCAGATACTCCCATCACGGGCGATCTTGACGACCGGGGGGCGTTCCTCCCGCCCCATGCCGACTTCCTCGGCGGTCTTGGCATCGGGCAGGTCCAGCTTGAGCCGCTGATCGGTGACGAATTGTGTCGTTACGGCGTAGAAGATCAGCAGCAGGAAGATGACGTCGATCAAGGGCGACATTTGGATTTCGGGTCGACGCGGTTTGATATTCAGCAGTTTCACGCCGCGGCCTCGTCGTCACTCTTTTCATCGGAACGTCGAACGAAGTGGAGAAGATCGATCAGCCGAATCTCCATTTCGGAGATGATTGCGCCGGCGCGTGCCTCGAGGAAACTATGGGTGAAAAGGGCGGGGATGGCGATGATCAAACCGCTGGCGGTTGTGACCAGGGCCTCCGAAATGCCCAGAGACAGAGCCTCAGTGACCTGGGACCCGGCCGTGGCCACAACGGCAAAGATCTTGATCATGCCGACAACCGTTCCCAAAAGCCCCAAGAGCGGGGCCCCCGCGACGATGGTGCCCAGTGCCGCCAATCCCCGCTGGAGATTGTGGAGCCGGTGGCGGGCGGTGTCTTCCATGATCTGTTTGAGTTCGTCATAGGGTGCGTGGCGGTTTTCGACCAGGGTGGCGACCAGATCGGCAAAGGGCCCTGGATTTCGCCGGCAATAGTCGACGGCTTGCTTGAACCGGCCTCCCGCCAAGAGTTCGTTGAGGGTCGCGACTGTCGTCGGCTGCATGTATTTGGACGCCCGAAGCATCCAGAGACGTTCGATGACAATGGCCAGCGCTACCAGTGACAGCAGGCCCAGGGGGATCATCACCGGTCCGCCGGAAGAGAGGATGCTGAGAATATGAGTCATGAGTGCTCCCGTTATCGACCGCCTCGTTCAGGCGGATTCCTATTTTAGAAAAATGTAATGGTGACGCCCTCACGGTCGACGCCGATCAGATCGGCAGGCAGAGGTCTGAAGGCCGAGGAGTCGAGGATGGCATCGCGGGCGGCAAAGTCCATCGGTGGTTTGCCGCTCTCGTTAATAATCTGGAGGCCGGTGACGGTGCCGTCGCGTTCGATGAAAAACCGAATACGCACGGCGCCCGAAACTCCCATTTGCGCAATCGCGGGGATGTCCCAATTCCGTCGAATCTTGGCCAGCATCATCTTGGCATAGGGACCCCAGTCATACCATTGAGTATCAAAACTCAGGGGTCCTGTGTCGACGCCACCGCCCCGACGATTGGGGTTCTCTCGGAGGCCTCCGGCATCGGGCGGAAGGGT
>CBDTUG010000143.1:0-5326 GCA_965363555.1 uncultured Thermoanaerobaculia bacterium | reverse complement strand
GTGGCATTGACGTTCACCAGAAATACAGTGAGATTTGCATCCTGGCGGAAGACGGTGAGGTGATGGAGCGGACGAAGGTCCAGACCACACGTCGAGCCCTCGAGAGGTTTTTCTCCAGGAATTGCTCGACCATGCGTTCTGACATGCGGGCCTCCAGCCCGGGCACGGCACGCCGTGCCCCCACGGTCTATTTCAACGGTTCGATTTCGGCGCCCAGGTCTTCCCATTCTTCGGTCAAGCGTTCTACCTCGGATTTGAGGGTGTCGCGGTCTGCCGTCAGGCGTCGGATCTCGGCTTCATTCCGGGTGTCGTAGAAATCGGCCTGACAGAAGAGGGCGTCGAGGTTCTCGATTTTCTTTTCGGCATCTTCGATGGCCTTTTCAACAACGCCGAGTCTGGTTTTCACGTCTTTTTGACGTTTGAGCTGCTGCTTTTGATCGTTGGCCGGGCGCCCTTGATCACCGTTCTTGCGGTTCTTCTTTTGTCTCTTATCTTCGCGGGCTTTCTTGAGCACGGCACGGGAGTCCAGGTGGTCATCGCCGCAGCGTTCCAGATACTCCTCGTAGGAGCCCCTGAAGTCGTTCATGCCATCGGGCGTGATCTCGAGGATGCGGTTGGCCAGGCGGGAGACGAACCAGCGGTCGTGCGAGACCAGGATGGTTGTGCCGTCATAGGCCTCGAGGGCTTCGACCAGGGCTTCGATCGCTTCGAGGTCGAGGTGGTTGGTGGGCTCGTCGAGGACCAGAACATTGGGTTCATCGACCGAGAGGCGGGCGAAGATCAGGCGGGTGGCTTCACCGCCCGAAATAGCGCCGAGTTTTTTCTCGACCTCTTCTCGCGAGAAGAGCACGCGGCCCAGCCGTCCCCGGACCCAACCGGTGTCGCGGCCCGCCGCAGCTTCGCCGATGAAGCCTTCGACCGTGCCCGTACGGTCTCCGAAGATGTCCTTGTGATCCTGGGCGAAGTAGCCGGGATGGGTTTCATGGCCCCAGAGAACTTCTCCGGAGTCCGCCGGGACGACGTTCATCAGGATCTTGAGCAGGGTCGACTTGCCGATGCCGTTGGGGCCGATGATGGCCAGGCGGTCACCGCGGCGCACCATGAGATCAACACCTTCAAGCACCTGGTTGTCGCCGTAGGCCTTGTGCAATCCAGAGATTTCGAGCACGGTCTTGCCGCTGGGGCGCCGTTGGGCGAAACCGAATTTTGGATGGCGTCTCGAGGATGGCGCCAGTTGTTCGAGTTCGATGCGCTCGATCGCCTTGAGCTTGCTCTGAGCCTGACGCGCCTTGGTTGCCTTGGCACGAAATCTCTCGACGAAGGCCTTGTTTTGGGCGATCTGTTTTTCCCTCTTGGAAATTTCGGACTCTTTGCGATTTCGATTTGTGACCTTGGCTTCTTCGAAGCGCCGGTAATTGCCGGTGTAGGGGGTGATGGTTCGGTAGTCGACATCGAGGATGTGGGTGCAGACAGTGTTGAGGAAACGGTGGTCGTGGGAGATCACTAGAGCGCACCCGGGGTATTCCACCAGAAAGGTCTCGAGCCACCGGATCGAGAGGATGTCGAGGTGGTTGGTCGGCTCGTCCAGCAGAAGACAACCTGGGTCGGAGGCCAGGGTCTGTGCCAGAAGGACTCGAAACTTGAATCCGCCCGACAGGGTAGAGAGGTTTTGGCGGTGCTGGGGGGTCGGAACGCCGAGACCCTCGAGGATCTCCGCGCATCGCGCCTCGAAGGTGTAGCCGTCATGGCTGAGGATGAGGTCCTCCAGATCGCCGTAACGGTCGGCATCGAAGGGCTCGGTGGCCAAGACGACCTCTTTCTCCTCCATCGCCTGCCACAGGCCTTCATGCCCCATCATTGCGACTTCGAGAATCGGAGTGTTCTCGTACTCGAAATGGTCCTGCTTGAGTACGCCCAGTGTGAGGCTGCGGGGCATGGCAACTTTGCCCGAGCTGGCTTCTTCGTCGCCGGTGATGATGCGCAGCAGCGTCGATTTTCCGGAGCCGTTGGCGCCAACCAGACCGTATCGGTTTCCCGGGTCGAGTTGCAGGTTGACGTCTTCGAACAGGTTTTGCACCCCAAATTGCTTGGAAATATCGGTCAACGTAATCATGGCCATGCAGGATAGCGGAGGAAGCGCGAAAGATGAAGGATAAAGGAGGAAGGATGAGGCGGGAGGCAACGTATACTAGGGTTCGATGCTTTTACGGGAGAATCAAATGCGATTAGTAATGTTGATGATTGTGTCTTTGAGTTTGGTCATGCCTCTTTCGGCCAGTGATGCAGATCCCCTGATCGGACTGTGGGCGACGCCAGCTGAGGACGAAGGTGGACAGGCTCATGTTGAAATTTCCCGCAAGGGGGATGGCTACAGCGGGCAACTGGTGTGGATGGCGGAACCGGTGTACGACTCCGATGACGAACAGGGCATGGGTGGGAAACCCAAGGTCGATCGGGAGAACCCTGACCCGGCCCTGAGGACGCGGCATTGCGACGGACTGGTGATCCTCGAAGGGTTCGTTCGGTCGGGTACGAACAAATGGACCGACGGCACGATCTACGACCCCAATAACGGCAAGACCTATCGCTGCAAGATGCAGCTCAAGGGTGAGCGCCTCAAGGTTCGTGGCTACATTGGGGTATCCCTGTTCGGTCGAACCGCAATTTGGACTCGCGTCGGAGAATAACGGGCTGGAATGAGGCCCAAGGTGGACGTTCTTCACGAGTTCCTGGAATTTATCGAGGTCTCGAAACCTCAGCCGATTGAGGAGCTATTGCGGAGGGTGTTGCTGAAGAGCCGCCAACTGACCGGTGCCGAGGCCGGCTCGATTTTCCTGGTTCGCGGTAATGGGGCGACCCGTCGCCTCGAGGCCTCGAATGCCCAGAACGATGTCGTGCCGCTGGAACCGGCGCAGATTGTCGTGCCGATCAACCAGGCGTCAATTGCCGGTTTTACGGCAATCACCGGCGAGACGGTTTTTGTCGACGATCTATACGAAATTTCTGCCGACGTTCCCTTCACGTTTGATCCCAGCTTCGACCTCAATCTCGGTTATTGCAGCCGCTCGATGCTGTCTTTTCCTTTGCTCAACCATGACCGCCGGGTGATCGGCGTTGTCCAGTTGATCAACCGGAAGGGCCGGAGCGGTGAAGGACCGCTGTCATTCCAGGCCGAGCAGGCCGACTTGATCGTGCCCTTTAATCACATCGTGGGGTCAGCGATTGAACGGGCGGAAATGACAGCAAAAATCGAGGCCCAGAACGTCAGGCTCAAGAAACGAAACGCCCAGCTCAAAGCGCAGCGTGAGAGGATCGCCGTCCTCAAGGACCAGACGGAAGAGGCTTTCCAACTGTCGATCAGCCTGCTCGCTTCGGCGGCGGAAGTGCACGATGAGAATACCGCTCGCCATGTGGAGCGGGTCAATGAGTATTCTTTCTTTCTTGCAGACGTGCTCGGAATGCCGACGGCCTTTTGTGACGAGATCCGGTACTCGGCCCAACTGCACGACGTCGGCAAGATGAGCATCGATATGGCAATCCTGCGCAAGAAGGGTCCCTTGACCGAAGAAGAACGGGACGAGATGAAGAGGCATCCGGTCTTTGGCTGCCGCATCTTGTCGGCCTCGGATCGTCTTCAAATGGCAGGAGAAATCGCGCTCAACCATCACGAACGATGGGACGGAAAGGGCTATCCTTACGGTCGCAAGGGTCGTGAAATTCCTATGGCAGCGCGGATAGTGGCGGTTGCCGACATCTACGATGCCCTGCGGTCGTCCAGGCCTTATAAGCCGGAGTTCGACCACGAGGCGACACGGAGGACCCTGCTCAAAGGGGACGACAGGATGGATGTCCATGGGTTGTTCGATCCAAAGGTGATCGAGGCCTTCGCTGAACATCACCTGGGGTTCGACAAGATCTGGGAACGGTTGGCAGATTGCGGGATGTGAAGTTTCTGTTCTTGAAGTTGGTGATTGTAGGGGTCATTTTTGCAGTGACGGTTCCTGTGGCAGTGTCGGCCGAAGGCCCAATATCGGCTCCTGTGGCGGATGCCAGGATCGTCGTTTTCAAGGAACAGCGATTGCTGCAGTTATTCACCGGTGGAAATCAGGCGTTGAAGTGGTTGGCCTCCGGCCTCTGATCCAGTTGCTGAGAGATGAAAGCTGATCGCTGTCAGTTTCCCTTTATCCTCCCGAAACGGCGCGTGATCTCACTGCTTCCAGGGTTTTTTCAAGCGCCTGATCCCTGACTGCCGCGGCCTCTTCAAAGGGTACGGGGGCGTCGGCGAAGGGGTCGGTCCGGGTTCTGACGGCAGCGAGGAGCGCGAGGTTGTCATACCAGGTGCCCGTACGATTCAGGGTCTGCCCGGCCATGTATTCGACGAAGGGCAGATCGTCGATGTGGGGTTCTGTCTCGGCAACCAGGGCCGCCACTTCTGAAGGTCCGAGCAGGAGGTCGGCCTCGAGATCCACAGCAGACCGAATACCGCCGATCTCCAGGCTTTCGGACAGGGCGGGGTCGTCCAGCCTCTGCCAGTCGATGAAGATCGGTCCCTCTTCGACCTTGCCGGTGACGATGGTGAACTCGTTAGGGGTGGTGTGGTCATACCAGACAACGGTCTGCGGAAAGACCTGTTGAAAGGCGGAAAGAATGCGGAGGAAGCTCTCGGTATCGAGGGAGTAGACAGGCAACCACATCGAGGCGACGCCGCCGGGCTTGAGATGGTCACGGCACATTTGGAAATACTCCAGGGTGTAGAGCGCGCCGTTGCCTGCGAAGACCGGGTGGATCGAGTCGGAAAGGATGGCGTCGTATTTCTTGTCGGTGGCCATCAGGTAGTTTCTGCCGTCGTTGAGGATCGTCCGGACGCGGTTGTCGCCCAGCACGTTGTGGTTGATGAAACTGAACCAGTAGTCCGAGGCCGTCAGAACCCGAGGCGAGATTTCGACAACGTCGATTCGCTCAACCTGATGGTGAGACACCGCCCAACAGGTGCCGCCCGAGCCGAATCCGACGTGGAGAATTTCTCGTGGCTCGTCGACCTGAAGCAGGGGAAGGTGGCCCTGCAGTTGTTGCACCTTCAAAAGGGCAGGGGAGGAACCGGCAACGTTGGTGCCGTTAAGTTCGAGCGACAGCCATCTGGCCTCGGGATCACCGTACTCCTTGACGATGACCGTCGCACCGATGTCCTCCTCCAGAGCGAGAAGAACCTCGGTGTCCGAAATGTCGGTCACTGCCCGCCGGAGGACCCAGTCTCGCGGAAGCATGACCCCAGCTGCGACAGCAACAATCAAGGTGAAGGAGGCGAGCAACGCGATCTTCCGGGTCC
>CBDTUG010000142.1:0-5351 GCA_965363555.1 uncultured Thermoanaerobaculia bacterium | reverse complement strand
AGATTTTCTTGACTCGCCGGTCGGTCGCGCCCATCCGGTGATCATCCTCGATATCGATACTTTGAGGGCAGACCATCTAGGCTGCTACGGCTACCATCGGGACACCAGCCCCTGGATCGATGAGTTGGCTTCGAAAGGCGTCGTATTTGAGTGGGCCTTTGCTCAGGCGCCGAATACACCCCCGTCCCAGGCTTCAATCCTCACGTCCTTGTACCCCAAGACTCATGGGAGGGTGACAGGGAAGGACAGGCTGCCCGAGGGAGTCACGACCCTCGCTGAGGTGATGGGGGATGGGGGGTTTTCCACTGCTGCCTTCGTTGACGGCGGCTATATGGCACCTCACTCCGGTCTTTCGCAGGGATTTGAGAAATACTTTTCGAGGCCGAAGGGGCTCAAGGGGTTGGCTGCTTTGGGTCCTTTTGTCTTTGACTGGATTAGGGAACACCGCGAGGAGAACTTCCTTCTCCTCATTCATACATATGACGTTCACACACCCTATGACCCACCGGCACCATTTCGGGAGATTTTTCTCAATGGCATTGGGCCGTCAACTCCGGGTTTTGAGCCGGATACGAAGACGATGAAGGGCGTCATGTTGAAGGCGAGGCGAGGAGAGCTTCATCAGTTGACAGGTGCCGATATCGAGTATTCACGAGCCCTCTATGACGGTGGAATTCGATACGTCGATTCTTGGATTGGGTCGTTCATGGAGTTGTTGCGGGACAATGGACTCTTGGAGCGTGCGACAATTATCGTGCTTTCGGATCACGGGGAAGAGTTCCAGGAACATGGATCGGTGTTGCATGAGAAGCTCTACTCGACCGTCACTCACATTCCGTTGATCATTCGGCCTCCAGGCGGCATGGTTGGGCGGCGCGTCGATCAGGTCGTTGAGTCAATCGACGTCATGCCGACGATCCTGGATCTCGTCGGTCTCGAATACCCGGAGACATCGATGGAAGGAACTTCACTTTTTTCATTTTTCGGCCGGCAGCCCATTCGCCGGATCGAAGGCCTGGGCCCTGCCTTCGGAGAATCCCCGCTATTCGGCGGACGAGTTTTTGTGGCAGATGGACAGCATCACATGCTTCAAACTCGGGGAACCAGGCTTTCGGAACTCTTTGAATTCCGGGTGGAGCCGAAAGAGCAGGATGATCTTTCCGGAGAACTCCCGGAGGTCGTCAGGAGATTGGCCTCGGAGATCGAGGAGTTTGATCAAGCGACGGGTCTGGCACAGAAATATCTGCCTGAGGTAAGGGTGGTTGACGACCAAGACCTGGAGGACCTGCGGGCCCTCGGCTATGTCGAGTAGCTCAGCAAGTACTGAAGGTCTGGATGCCCTCTACTGAAGGTATCCGAGGGCCTGGAGTTGAGATAGGGCTTCGTGGTCCAGGGTGTTTCCATTGGTGGAGTCCAGCGGCGGCCCAGTAGACCAGATCCTGATCGAGACGCCCCGATCTTCAGGAGAGTCCGGCAGGGGCCGGGTCTGGCGCCAAGAATCTCCATCGAGAACGTGCTCGAGATTTTCGGTTGGGCCTCTACCGTCGACGGTGATCTGGAATGGGGAGATCGTGCCATTTGACGCGTGATAATCGCCCGAGATGCCGCCCTCTCCGTGTTTCCCGTGCGAAATGAGAAGGCTGAGATTCTCGAACGGCTTCAGCTCGAATAAACCTCCTGAATGTGTCCAACGAACGCAGCCGCAATCTGCTGCAGATGATTTGACGCCAGATCGCTGATCCCAGATTCCATCCAGACGCCCCCTGAGGACGCCGTCAGAATTATTTGTCAGAACGACCCGAGTGCCCGCGAAGTCTCGCTCCAGAAAATCACGTGCAGTGTCTCGATACACCGTTGATTCGGGGCTTTTCGTTGTCGGGCCTGTTAGAGAGCCGCTTTATTCCGGAAGGGTCGCCAGGGTCGTTTGTCCCCAGATCCTTTGCCACGCAGCGTCCTTGAATATGAATTTCTCCTCGTTGTTGTGCCGAAGTGCAAGGCCCCGGTTTGACGATGCGGCGTACGCCCAAGCGTCGGAGGGAAAAATTGAATCGGGGGAGTCGATCAAGGGAAGAAGGGATTGACCGTCCAGGTCGGCCGGCACGGGAACTCCTGTGGCCTCGAGAACCGTCGGCATCAGATCTATCAGACGAATCTGTTGGCTGATACGGGTGCCCGCGCCTTTTCGGCCTGGGATCTCCAGCATCAACGGGACCATCAAGTTGTAGTCATCCAGAAAAGAATGTCCGGCCCGGTCGTCCTCCCCCAGAGCCTCGCCATGGTCCGACGTGACGATGATGAGCGTGTTATTGCGAAGGTCCAGTTGGTCGATCTTATGAAAAAATTCGGCCAAGTTGGAATCGGTATATGCGATCGCACTGTCGTACATGGTCCTTACTGCACGCTTTTGGTCCTGGTTTAGGGGGGACGACCCCTGTTTTTCGCCCTTTCGAATGAAGGTAAAGGTATTGCCTTCGGACACCAGGTTCGTGACCTTCGGGGGCAACATCTTGACGTGGCCCTGCGGCAGAGCTACCCCTTGTTCGCTGACCAGATCGTCAAAAAACGGTTGCCGCCTCCGGTGTGGATAGTGAATCTCGTAGGTGTGAAAAAAGAGAAAGAAGGGGAGGCTTTTGTGCTCTTTGAGAAACGCTGTTGCACGGTTCAGACCGTTTTCCAGTTCAGTCACTGAGTTCCGTGAGTTCCAGTAGGCAAATGAGTCAAAGCCTTGAGCGAAGCCGTAGTGTGGTCTGAGAATTCCGCCGCCGGTGATGGCCGCGGTCGTGTAGCCAGCTTCCCGAAGGTGTTCGGCCAGGAAATGAAGGGAATCGGGAGCCTGCATGTGGTGGTTGACTCCATGACGAACGGCATTGAGACCGGAAAATAACGAGGTATGGGCAGGCAGCGTCCATGGCGCTGGGGCGACGACATTTTCGAAGAGCACGCCACTTGAAGAGGCCCACCGTTTGAGAAAAGGGGTGGTGGACAGTGGAGCGCCGTAGGCCGACATCCGGTCCGCTCTCAGGGTGTCGAGCAGAATAATGATGACGTTGACCGGTTGGTGGTCAGATGGCGCTTCGACCCTCGGGTCGGCCCACCAGGCCAGTCCGCCCTTTGGTTGAGGCCCGTCCGTGACGAGGTGAATCAGCATGTCTGTCCCGGTGAACTGATCGAGGGGGAGCTCGAGGTCCCTCCATTTTCCCGAAGATTGGCCGGGTTTGACGGTATCGGTCCACAGGGTTTTTGGTTGCTGGCCGGGTCTTTCGACCTGCACGCTCAGGGTCCACGACGACTTGGCCATCGCATCGACACCGGTCGCAAGGTGAAGGCTGGCGCCTGCCGGTATCTCATCAAGCCTCAGCGTCATCTTTCGACCGGGAAGTGCCGGGAGTGCCGGTCTTGCCTCGGCACCAAATTCGACCCGGACACCGTGAGTTGAGGCGTTTGCTGCCTCGTTGAGATCCACTTCACGCATCAGGTTTTTCAACGAAAGGATTCTGATCGGCTGTTTGGACACGGTTTGGGGAAGAAAACGAAAACGGGTAATTCTCCCTGTCCAGTTCGGGTGGCGGCCAACTTCAAAGGTAAATTTCCGTACTTCATCACCCTGGGCTGAATTGCTGTCAAGGGTGAGCTCACCGGAACCCTGGGCGGAATCCCAGGCGACGGTCAGCCGGCCCCTGCCGAACCGTTTAACGGAGACTTCGAGAACTGAAAATGTTTCGGCTTCAAAATCAACGAGCGACTGTAGCTCGGCCTCGGCTCCAATTCCCCGAAGCTCGAGGGCCCCCTTCACGATTTTGGAGAATTCAATATCTCTGACTGTCCAGGATTTCAGAACCGATGGTGTGTTGAACACCAATGTTGAGGCTGCTGTTTCGGTGTAGAGGTGCTCTGGATTGACCGTGCCTCCAGGATCAACGGTGATCCACCGGGCAAGAATTTTCTGAGAACTGGTATCTGTGGGGCTTCTAGGTGAACAACCTAAAGCCAACAGGGACAGCGAAAGAACCAATGAGAATTTGAGGCGTGACCAGGTCAAGATGATCTCCATATTTCGACTCGTAACGGCCGACGACCCAGATTATACTGCTGACCCAGAAGAGGTGACTCGTGGTGCGGGAAAAATTCGCAGTGTTTTTTGCAGAGGTGCGCTTGTTGCGGAATGGCATAGCGCGTTTGGCGATGCTGTCGGCCGTAGTTTTTTTTAGTTGGTCCTGCGGGGTATTTTCGAACTCAAGTCAGTCGGGCGAAGTTGGAAGCCCACATCCGGTCATTCTGATTGATATCGACACGCTTCGGGCGGATCACCTGGGCTGCTACGGGTACCAACGGGACACCAGTCCCACGATCGACAGGCTTGCGTCTGAAGGGCTTTTGTTCGAGTGGGCCTTTGCCCAGGCCCCGAACACTCCGCCTTCACAGACCTCGATATTGACTTCGCTGTATCCGCACTCCCACGGGAGGGTGTCAAGCCACGACATTCTCTCCGAAGAAATAACCACGCTTGCCGAGGTCATGGCCGAGAACGGGTTCATAACTGCAGCCTTTGTTGACGGCGGTTTTATGGCGCCAAGGTGGGGCCTCGATCAGGGATTTCAACGATATGTCAGCCGGCCACAGAAAAAGAAGGGGCTGGCTGCGCTGGGCCCCAGGATCAAACAATGGCTTGAGGAAAACGCAGAAGAGAATTTTTTTCTCCTGATCCATACCTACGATGTTCACACCTCGTACGATCCGCCGCCGCCTTTCAGAGATACTTTTTTGCAGGGAGTAGCGCCGTCAACTCCGGGTTTCGAGCCGAATGCGAAAACGATGAAATCCCTGGCGGCCAAGGGACGAAAAGGTCATACCAATATTCTGACCGCCGAGGATGTTGAATATGCAAAAGCACTGTACGACGGTGGAATTCTCTATGTCGACCACTGGCTTGAATCGTTTGTTGATGATCTGGAGAGACTTGGGCTCATGGAAACGGCGACTCTTGTCGTATTGTCCGACCACGGCGAGGAATTTCAGGAACACGGATCGGTCTTGCACGAAAAGCTCTATGCCACGGTGACCAGGATTCCATTGATCATCCGTCCGCCTGGAGGTAACAAAGGGCGAAGGATTTCTCAGGTT
Source organism: uncultured Thermoanaerobaculia bacterium (assembly GCA_965363555.1). Taxonomy (GTDB): domain Bacteria; phylum Acidobacteriota; class Thermoanaerobaculia; order Thermoanaerobaculales; family Sulfomarinibacteraceae; genus DAOWGJ01. The sequence continues at coordinate 230 of CBDTUG010000142.1, read as the reverse complement.
GTTGAGTCAATAGATGTCATGCCGACCATTCTCGAAATGGTGGGGGTGCCGCTGCCGGTTTCACCGGTCGAGGGTCAGTCGCTGGCGCACTGGCTGTCTTTTGAGAGTCAGGGGGGCGAAATTGGGTCTGGGAGAGCCTTTGGAGAGAGTCCCTCTTTTGGGGGGCGTGAATTTATTATCGAGGGCAGTCACCATCTACTGCGTTCGGTGGAATCCGGAAAGGTCGAACT
>CBDTUG010000141.1:0-5388 GCA_965363555.1 uncultured Thermoanaerobaculia bacterium | reverse complement strand
GCCGCAGTCGTAGTCCCTCTACTTCAAGGACTTAGGGCGTCGCAAATTGCGCCTCATTCGCGATTTGCAGCCGTGTGAGGGTTTCCGGCCGGACCTCTACTAGTGCCACTCGTGTCGTTTTTGGCTGCCCAGGCGGTATTGCCACGTGCTCGACCGTGCTGCTCATCCTGGCCAAGGGCTGAATCGGCAAGGACTTCAAGGCCAAGGCGCAGAGGAGCTGTCAGCGATCAGCTTTCGCCTTTGAGCGATCGATTTTGTAAGGTGCGGATTCGATCCTGTTCGAAATTGTGGTAGGTGCTCCCCTGTGGGAAATAGACGAGGGTCCTGAAGGAGATGGCCAATAGTACAAAGAGCCCAAGAGTCCATCCCGCCAGCCGCTTCCCTTTCCAGCCGACGAAGAAGTGCATCGAGAGAAGGGTGGCGTAGGCCATCCAGACAACCAGGGCCATGCTTTCTACCGGGTCGAACGACCACAGTGTTCCGGTGAGTATGAATCTGTAGGCCGAGCCGCTGACAATCATTCCGGTCAGAAGCAGGAATCCCAGTTGCAGCGTCCTCACCAGCGGGCGTTCGAGATCATCACCCTCTGTGCGGCCAAGGACGATCCTGAGAGCCAAGAAGTTGGACAACGCCAGGACACCGAAGGCCAGCCACGCGATGACGCCATGAACGTCGGCGACCCAGGAATTCTCGGAGAGAACCAAGGCAGAGGCAGTCGGGTCAAATCTCTCACCATGAGACAACAGGGCCGAACTAATCAGGACAGCCAGGGGCGTGATGACCGTCCTGCCTTGGTGGAAAAACTCCCAAATTACCGCAACAATGACTGTTGCCAGAGCCAGGCTGAGGGCGCTTTCATACATGCCTGATTGAGGCAAATGACCGACACTCGAGGTTCTCAAACCCCATGTGATGGCCAGGGTCACCGACCAAATCAGGGCGGACAACCTCACGATAGTCTCGACAGTGGGGCCACCGCGAAAGATCCGCGCGGCGATGCCCAGGTGGCCGATGATGAGACCTGAGGGTACAAGCGCCAGGTAGAGGATGTTGTCGAGCGTCATCTTCCTCCCGCTACTTTTTGGCCTCGCGCCGCTGTGCCGGTCACCAAAAGAACGCGGATGCCGGGGCCACCTGAAATGGCAAAACCACCGTCGTCAAACAGAATAACCCTCAAAGGCGTTGGTCACTTGTCGTTCCCCATGGAAATCTGCGTTGGAGCCGGCGTGAAAGTGGCCATCGGCGCCCGTTTTCCGTTGCGCCGATAGGCCCAGAAGCCGACCGCCACAAAGGCGACTTCGACCAGGCCGCCAATCAACAACCAGAAGGCGATCTTCGAGCCACCGAATCCGTAGGAATGCAGTCCGGCGGCCAACACGTAATTGACGCCCAGGTAGGTCATCAAGATCGTGCCGAAGGCTGCGATGCTGGCTGCGGCGACTCCGAAGCCGCCCAACCAGCGGTCGATCCGGGCGTGCAGGATCGCCATGTAGGCGAGGAAGGCGACTAACGACCAGACCTCCTTGGGGTCCCAGCCCCAGTAGCGACCCCAGGAGGAGGCTGCCCAGATCGAGCCGGTAAGGATGCCGACGATCAGCATGATCGACCCGATCTGTACGTACCAGTAGTGCGCCTCGTCCATCACCATCGCCATCGCCCGCTCTGCCGGTTTGAAGATCTCCACTCCGATGCGCATATGGGCGACAAACGCTGACAGGGCCAGGAGCGCGTAGCTGACCATGATGATCGGAACGTGGATCGCCAGCCAGGGTGTGCCCGAGAGCACCGGCGGCATCGGGTGGATGAAGGAATCCATCGGCAGCAGATCAGTCAGCATGATGACGAGGGTTGACATGGCAGCGGCGTTGAAGAGCACCAGCTTGTTCTTGACCGTCAGCGTGGCCACGGTGGCAAAAAGTCCGACGCCCCAGGCCAGGAAGAGCATTGACTCGTACATGTTGGAAGCGGGGATGCGCCCGGCAGCCTGCCATCGCATGGCAAGACCCCAGGTCATCACTGCGAAGCCGACAATCAGCAGGATCGTAGTAAGGCGGTTTCTCCAGGGGTTCTCCTTGCGTCGCCATCCGAAATAGGCCAACACGGTCGCCGGCAGGAGTACCCACCAGGCGAGCCGCGTCGGCCTGAGGGCGTTGTAGAGGGCCTCGTTCTGCATCAACTTCGCAGTGGGATAGTTCACATGGGGAGAGGCTGCCAGCTGCGCTCCGAATTGTTCCAAAGCAGTAGGATCGACGATGTTTTCGGGTACAACCCAGGGGGCGACTGGGTCGGTGCTGACCGGTTGAGCCCGCAATGCCTGCCCTGTTAGAAAACTGTGCATCACGACCAGACGGCTCTCGAGTTCCAGTGCGGCCTCCTGGACAGGGGTCAAGGGCAGTTCTTGTCCGGCCTGGCGGCGGCCTTCATCGACAAGTGTTCGGAAAGCCGGAGCAGCGATGACGGCGTTGAACGCGGCATGTTTTTTCCCGGGGAATTGCAAGGCCGCCGCGAGGTCGCTGGATCCGATCTTGACGATCGGCGCGTCAGCCCACGCCCCGGAGTTGAAGGTCCAGCCGAGCACGGTCGCAACCTGGTCTGTTCCGGCCCATTTCTTCTTCCCCGTCACCTCCAGGACGCTCTCTCGAGCCATGGTGTCCAGAGGCATCACCCGACCGTCGTGTTGCATCGGCAGGGAGTGGAGGGACTCAAGTGTCGCGGCACTGACGGACGCGGCCTCCCCGGTTCCGGTGAATCCGAGACCCACCGTCAGGGCAATGCCGAGGGCGATCTGGCGTCGCTTGAGTTTCATTGGACCGGACTCCGGGAAGTAACCCTCGGGAAGGGCTCGCCGCTGTTTGATTCTCGTCACCAGGACGACCAGCATGCCGAAGACCAGGAGGCCGTAGCCCCAGAAAACGATGGTTTGACCGGGATCGCGAGACACCGACAAGATCGACATTTCCCGGCCGCCCTGCATTTGATAGCTGGACTGAAAGAACTTGAAACCACCCCAATAAAGTGGGTGGTTCATCCAGATTTTGTGCTGTGTCTCGGTGCCTGTTGCTCCATCAGTGAGAGTGACGAGGCTGCGGAACATTGCCGGCCGTTGGGTTCCGGGGTAATGATCAATCTGGAAATCATCCAGACGCATGGTGAAACCCAGCGGGACCTCGGCACCTTTTCGGTGCTTTGACTGGTCAATCAGACTGTCGCCGGATTGCCCCTCCCAGAGGGCTAATTGGCTGTCAACCTTTGTGAACTCTGTCGTCAGCGATCCGACGAGGATCACGATCATCGAGCCGTGGAGAATGGCGAACCCCAGCCGGCCCTTGGACCACGGCCACCGGTCCACCATGGATGCCGCCAGGTTGACGGAGAACAGGCCCAGCATGACGAAAAACCAAGTTGCCCCATACACCATTTGTGCAGCTGCCTCGCGGCTCTGGGTGCTCTCGATGATGGTTCCGGTTGCCAAGACGACCAGAAGGATCAGCAGCAGCCCGACCGTTATTTTCATTGAACCAAGGATTTGAATAATCTGACGCATCAACACTCTCCCTCGGGGCGTGCGGGACGCAACAAGCGTGCCGTCACAGGCGCGTCATCGTACCGTATTTTCCTTCAAAAAGAGACGGAATCTCCGAGGTTTTCCCTGATTGTTGTGGATATTCACTCAAATGAGCAAAAATAGATGGGAGTTCGGGAAGAGCGAGAGGGAGAGGGGGAGGACATTTTCTCTCGCAAAGAGCGCAAAGGAAGGCAGGGATATGAATTTTTTCATCTTTGCGTGCTTGACGCCACCTTGGCCGCTTTTTCCATCGCACCACGCTCTCAAGGTGGTTTCAGAAGGGGGTCGGAGCCGAGCTCTGCGCAGGGTGACGGCTGTCCGGCTGAGAATCACTGCACTGAGGTTCAAGAAAAAAAAGACGATGCACGCCAGGAACAGGGGACTGGAGGACTACCAAGACTGAGACTGTGATCAGCAAAAACGATCGTATGGCTGACATGAGCGCCCCAAAGTCGAGTATGAGATATGCCGCCTCTGGGGTCAATCTTTCAGGGCCCCGACCAACGCATCAATATCGTGCTCGGTGGTCCGGGGACCAACTCCGATTCTGAGGGTTCCAGTCGGGAATGTGCCCAGGCGGCGGTGGGCAGCCGGTGCGCAGTGCAACCCGGCTCTCAAAGCGATGCCTCGTTCACGGTCCAGGCGTTCGGCCATTTCACCGGAGTCGATGCCATCAATGGTGAAGCTGAGCACTCCGGTCTGCGGCATGGCCTCGGCCCACCCGGCGAGGCGGAGGCGGGGCACTTCCATCATCCCGGTGATGCACCGGTTGATCAGCATGCTCTCATGATGGCGGATTGCCTCAATTGTCTGATCAGCCACCCACGTGCAGGCGGCGCCCAAGCCGGCAATCCCCGGGCCATTGGGTGTTCCCGCTTCCAGGAGGTCCGGAAGCATGACGGGCATGTCCTCACTCTCAGAACTTGAGCCCGTCCCTCCCCGGATCAGGGGCTGCAGGTCGAAATTATCGGCCAACAAGACGACGCCGGTCCCGGACGGCCCCTGGAGTGCTTTGTGTCCCGAGCAGACGAAGGCAGCGAGGCCGGATCGCGAAAAGTCAAAAGGCAGAGCTCCAGCAGTCTGGGCGCCATCGACGACAACCGGGGTCGGTGCGATTTGGCGGGCAATTTCCTCAATAGGAACGATGGCGCCGTTGACGTTGCAGGCGTGGCACAGGACAACCAGGGCCGTCGGCGCCTGTTTGACGACTGCTTGGACCTCGGCTGGAGTCGGCACGCCTGTAGGGGAGGTACCCTCGACGATGCTGATCTGAATACCACAGTGTGCCTCAAGCCATCTCAGGGGGCGCATGACTGAATTGTGTTCCAGAGCAGAGGTCACGACTCGATCACCAGGGCTCAGTCGCCCGCACAGAATGGTATTGAGCCAGAAGGTCGCACCGGGACCGATCAGTGTGCGTTCAGGATCGCCACCGAGCAGATCGGCGACGGTGACTCTGGCTCTTTCGATGACTCTGGAAGCTGCAATCGTCAGCCGGTGACCTCCGCGGCCGGGATTTCCGGACGCCTCGTCGAGAAAACGTGCGACGGCCGCCGAGACTCCCGGGGCCTTGGGAAACGAGGTCGCGCTGTGATCCAGGTAGATCACGGGCGGATCAGGCGGCCGGCCTGGGCAAGGGTCGTGGCAATCTCGAGCATGTCAGTGACTCTTCCGACTTCCAACTGATCAGCCATGTCGAAGAAGTTGAGGCAGGTTCCACAGGCGATGATCTCGATACCGTCGGCTTCGAGCCCCCGAAGGTCATCGATCAGGAGGGATCCCTGACAGCACAGTTTGACCCCGTCGTTGTAGAAGATGATTGC
>CBDTUG010000140.1:0-5389 GCA_965363555.1 uncultured Thermoanaerobaculia bacterium | reverse complement strand
GCACGACAAACTCGATCCACTGCTCCCCCCCCGCACCGCGTCCACCGAATACGACCCACCGTGACTGTCACAAACGGTGCGCTCCCATGTGTAGGCGCCGGAGGTTTCACCCCAGCGAAGCCAACGTTGCCACGGTGAGCTCTCGAAATCCTCGTCGATAACCCATCCGGCTGCTTGGTCCGCGGCAAATGCAGGAATTCCGATATCGGCTGGCCTGCGAATCACCGAAGGCAGCTTCAAGACATAGTTGGCGTCCGGCGTACTCGGCAAGCGTTGCAGGGCGAGTTCGTGGAAACGTTCGGGTGATGCCTGCGCCTCAATGGGTTGTGTGGCGCCCATCTTCGCCAATTGCTCCACGGCGCCCGACTGGACCCCGGCCGGCAGCCAATTCCCTTCAGGAGCGCCTGCCCACAGCCCCTCAAGCCCATCCTCCACCAACACCAAGAGTTCACCACCCTCCTCAACATAGAGAGCAGCCGATGCGACGCCCACGAGCAGCTCGGCCGATCCTGGATCTACGCCTCGGATCTCATAAATCGCACCGCGAAACTCCGGGAGCTGGTCCTCGGGAAAGCCATTCATCGGAGTTGTCGCAACCCAAAGGCCGATGACCGCTACGCCGAGGCAACGAGTCACTGCAAGACCGAACCAATCAAGGATCTGAGGTCTGAGGGATCGAACCATCATGGAAGCCTCCGTCAGGCAATGTGAGAGAACAGTCTCATCTTAGAGAGCTCAGTCGCGATCGTCAATAATGAGTCAACGAAATGACTGACCTCAACCCCGAGGTTCTTACCCGTTGGTATCGGAAACAGGATTCTTCTTTTCCAGGGTGTGATAGCTCCCGGGATACAGCCCCAACCACTGCTCGACCTCACCATCAGGCCAGCGAACCCTGACCACCAGGGGCTCCGCAGAATCACCCAAACCCACCACGACTCTCGGATCGCTTGACGAACAGTAGCTGCCGTCGGTGCGAATATGGCGCATTATCTCGATGCCATCCGCCCGGATTACTGCGACCTGCGCGCCCAGGCCGTTGGCCGCCCGAATGGCTTCCGATCACCTGACCCAACACCTCACACCCGCTTGACCGTATACTTCACAGAGGCACGCATCTCGACAAACACAGGGGAGGGCACTATGGCACGAAGAGCTACCATCCGAATTTTCGTTGTGGCCGCTTTTGTTGTTACTGCGAGTTCTATTGCTCTCGCCGACTGGAACGAGGGACTTGCAGCCTTTAACGCCAAGAACTACGAGGTGGCGGCGGGGCATTTCGCCGAAACCACCCGCACCAACCCCTCCTGGCCTGGGGGTTATTACATGTTGGGCCGATGCCAGTCCGAACTGGACCAGGGGACAAAGGCCATCGAAAGCCTGCAAAAAGCGTACGATCTCGATTCGTCAGATGCCAATACCGTGATTGCGTTGAGCCGTGAACTGATGTCCGAGGGAGAATTCGCCAAAACCCGAGAAATTCTTGAATCGACCGTGGTCGGCGAACTGCCGCCCGCCTTACGTTCCGAGGCCACGGCTCTGCTCGCGGCAGCGATGCTTGCCGAGGATGACGCCCAAGGGGCCGTTGGCATCCTGCAGGAACGCCTGAGTGAAGACGGCGCCAATGCATCGCTTTTTCGACTCCTTGGAACGGCCCAAATAGAAACCGGAGATCGCGAAAGCGCCTTTCAGAGCTATTCCAGGGCATTCGAGTTGCATCATGAGGAACTTTCCGGCGCGGCCGCAATACGAACCGCTCTCTCACTTGCCGGGGCCACAACAGATGCGGGCCTGAAGACCCAGTGGTATCAAAAAGCCCTGAATATCGGGGTCCAGCTGGCGACGGGGTTCCCCAACGTCGAGCACGATCTGATGGCCGGTCAGGCCGCGTTGGGGGCTCACGAATTCGAAGCCGCCCAACGATGGTCCCGGGCGGCTCTCTCAAAGGATGAAAACGACACCGAGACATGGTACTTCCTGGGCCGGAGCCTGGTCGGACTCAACCGGGACGACGAGGCCTACGAAGCTTTTTCAGCGGTTCTCACGAACGCCCCAGATGATGAGCTGGCACAGAGAACTCACGGCCGGATGGGTCAAATCGCCGCCTGCCGCCTGGATCTGGAAACCGCAACCCAACACTATCGATCTGCCCAACAGGCTGATCGGGCACAAGAGATCGAAAACCTGGCCACCCAATTCGCCGGAGCCCTGGCCCAACTGGAGACGCTGCGTTCCACCATTGATGAGATCCAGCAGATGGAGCGACAACTCGCAGAGCTTGGCGACGCTCAGGGCGTGACCGCCATGCAAAAACGCGCTGCCACCGAGCAAACCAAAATCGACGAGATCGAGAAAAACCTGGAGGCCGTGCGCACCGCCCTGTGCCGATAATTTTCTTTCAGCTCAGGAGTCCGCAAGGGCTCGACAGATGGCGTAGTAGCCGACCTCTGGATCCGGAAATGGTCCACAGGATCCGGATCCGGTCACTCTCTTCCTTGTGCACGAGCCGGCCGGCAGCGCCGTTGTCGATATCGAGAACATCGACCTTTTCGTACTCGCGCAGGCCGACGGGTCAATATGCCATAATCGCCCCGCTTTGGGGGTGCGATTTTGTTGACCAATGCGATTATTTCTCAGAGAATCGAGGTAGCTCCAGGCCTGATGGTCATTCGGGCCGTGCCGGACGGGTGGGCACTACCGGAGTTTAGGCCCGGACAATTTGCCGTTCTCGGCCTTCCGGGTTCTTCGCCCCGTTGTGTTCTTTCAGATCCTGAGGACGAGGCGCCGAATCCCGACAAGCTGATCCGCCGCGCGTATTCCATCGCCTCGTCGTCAACCGAACTGCAGTTTCTCGAGTTCTACATCACGCTGGTCCGTTCAGGGAGTCTGACGCCTCGTCTGTTTGCCCTCCAAACCGGTGGCCGGGTCTGGCTGGGGCCCAAAATCACCGGCGCCTTCACGATCGATCAGGCGCCGGAGGAGAAACATTTGGTTTTGGTAGCGACCGGCACCGGGCTGGCGCCGTATATGAGCATGCTGCGAACCGTACTGGCCAAGAATCCACAGCGCCAATTTGTGGTTGTTCTGGGAGCCCGCCACAGTTGGGATCTTGGTTATAACGCCGAGTTGGTCACCATGGCCCGCCTCAGTCCCAATTTCACCTACTTGCCGATCATCAGCCGGCCCCAGGAGGAACCGGTTCCCTGGCAGGGACCGGCCGGTTATGTGCTCGACCTTTTCAACGATGGTTCGGTCGAGCGCTCGTTGGGTCGCCCCTTATCCCCCAAGACGACCGGTGTCTTTCTCTGCGGCAACCCTGCGATGGTCGAGAATATGGTCGAATTGCTCGCCGACAGTGGTCTCAAGGAACACTCGCGTAAGGAACCCGGTGAAATCTATGTCGAGAGGTACTGGTAGGCCGACCGATTGACAATGGCGGCGATCAACAATAGATTCACGCTCGGTGAAAGTGAAGGCGGCTCAAAGGCCCGCCGAAGGAAACGGGAGGCACAATGGGACTGGAATTTGATTTTTCGAAACTCGGGGCGATGGATATTCTCGATATCGCAATCTATGTTGAAAAAGAAGCCGAAGCCAACTACGACGAGCTGGCCGTTTGGAGCCGTGCCACGGCCCCCGAGGCAGAAACGTTTTTCAAACGTATGGCCGGTTGGGAAGCTCGCCATGGTACTCAGCTTGCGGATCGTAGAAAAGAACTGTTCGCCGACACACCGGTTCGTTTCACAGATAGCGGCGCCTGGCAGATCGAGACGCCCGACTACGACAAGGTCGGACCGGAGATGACCTTGATGGACGCATTCAATCTGGCGCTTGAGGCCGAGAAAACCGCAGAGCGCTATTACGCTGCTGCCGTCGACTATCTGGATGATGCGGGAACCATCGCCATGCTCGACGAGCTTCGCGAGGCCGAGGTCCAGCACCAGGACATGCTCAAAACCGAGATGGCCAAGCATTAGAAGCCCGCTGGAGCCGTCGTGAAAATCGTTCTTGCCGTGGTGGTCGGAGGGCTGATGACCATGGGCTGCGGATCGCATCAATCGGAAGAAGGCTCGGCGCCGACCGTCATCTCCGAAACGCGGTCGATCGAAATATCCGTTGTGGCTGAGATGCCGGCGGACCAGGTCTTCGATCTCTGGACCACGGAGGCGGGCGCCAATCGGTTTTTCGCGCCTGCAACCGATATTGGTGGCGAGATCGGTGACCCTTACGTCATCATCTTCGACCCTGAGGGTGACCCCGAAGGCGCACACCACGGCACACAGGGCGCGAAGATTCGTTCCCTCGAACGTGGGAGACACATCGCTTTCGGATGGACCTTCCCACCCTTTGGGCCGGAGTTCAATACTCAGCCTTTTCCAACCTGGGTCGAAATCACCATCGAAAGGTTCGCCGGAAACCCATCCAACAGCATCGTGCATTTTGCCCACCACGGTTTTCCGACCGATCCGGCCTGGGACGAGGTCTACCGAGTATTCAAAGACGGCAACTGGCCCCTGGTCCTGAACCGTTTCCTGGTTTTCTGCCGGGACGGCATCTCACCCGCATGGGGCGATCCCGAAGGCGATGCTATCGACAAAGTCCTCCTCATGGAACGCACAGTCAACGCCACGGCGAACGAAGTGTGGCGTGCATGGACCACCAAGGAAGGCCTCGAAGGCTTCTTCTGTGAACAGGCCACAGTTGAGCTGAATCCCGGCGGACCCTATGAGGTGCTCTTCTCCCTCGAGGCCCCGGAGGGCCAACGAGGTTCCGAAGGCTGCCAGATCGTCAACATCGTTCCTGAGAAATTCCTAACCTTCACCTGGAACTCACCTCCGAGCCTGCCGGAAGTTCGAACCAGCCGAACCAACGTCATCGTTGAAATGACCCCCTCGGAGGACGGACAAGCAACCACCGTGCGCCTGCTCTCGATCGGATGGGGTTCCGGTGAACAGTGGGATGCGAGCTTTCAGTACTTCGAAGCCGCCTGGGCGACGGCCTTGGACTGGCTCGAGGCATCGTTGAGGCCCGAGGTGACGCAGGGCGAATGATTCATCGAGGCAGCGAGGTGGCGCAGACTCGATTGCGGCCGCCACGTCCCGCAGACAAACATCCGCCATATCGTCCCTCCCGATGTTCACCGTGTCAGTGCGCACCGCCCTGTGCCGGAAAGTCACTGTCACGGCGAGGCCGATTCCCACCGCGTGGTATCCCCGGACTCGCAGCGGCCTCAATACGAACACCTAACAAATCAACACAAACACCTATTAAAGGTATTAGTTGCAGTGTTTTTTGTGTTGATCTTTGGTTGACTCTCCCCTCTTTGCGTCTCTGCGTCTCTGCGTTATTTTTCCCTTCACCTCGAGCACCTGAACACCATCAACACATC
>CBDTUG010000139.1:0-5396 GCA_965363555.1 uncultured Thermoanaerobaculia bacterium | reverse complement strand
GATGTGTTGATGGTGTTCAGGTGCTCGAGGTGAAGGGAAAAATAACGCAGAGACGGTGCGTCGGTCAAAACCGATAGGAGGTAGTAAGTGAAAGTCTTATACGAGGAAGGCCTAACCAGCCACCTCGGCCCCGAGTCATGCGTGTGCAACGGTAACGATGCAGGCGAAGCGTTGACAGGGGGAACTGCGAGCCGAGCTACAGAGCCTCGAAAAGCGTTTTCAATATCAGAGTGCCTCCGCTGTCGTCTTGAGCGAGGGGCAACACCGGGTCGTCCGTCAAGGGTGAGGGCGAGCTGGACTCTGCGTGGTCGAAGACCTCGTGCGCGCGTTCAAATCTTCTATACGGGAACCGAGAGATCCTGGACTTGGCCGAGCGGAGATGGCTGTTCGGTCCGCGATGTGAACTCCAAGGAGGCACTACGTCGATGAACGGGACCAGGAAGTCGGACAGCTTCGTAGTACCTGAGAAGCCCCCGAACAAAAGTTGCGGTGCGCCGCAAACGGCGGAGGGAGTGGAGGGAAGGCGGCTGACCAAGGGGAATCCGGGCCGGCAAACCAAGCACCGAACACAGAGTCGGGAGAGCTTGCAACAAGCACTGGACCGGATACGGCAGGCTGCGCGCCGGGATAAGCAGCAGCGATTCACAGCGCTATGGCACCACGTGTACGACGTAGAGCGACTCAACAAGGCATATGAGGGTCTGAACCGTAAAGGCGCAGCCGGAGTCGATCAAGTCACGTGGCAGGAGTACGGAGAGGGACTCGAGGAGAATCTTGAAGACCTATCTGGACGACTGCAACGCGGAGCGTATCGAGCGAGACCTGTGAGACGGGTATACATCCCGAAAAGTGACGGCAGACAAAGACCGTTGGGCGTACCGGCATTGGAGGACAAGATAGTCCAGAGTGCCACGGCCGAGGTCTTGAATGCCGTATACGAGCAGGATTTCGTTGGATTTTCCTACGGATTTCGACCTGGCCGCTCTCAGCACAATGCGCTGGATGCGGTGAGCGTTGGAATCATGAGAAGGAAAGTGAGTTGGGTGCTTGACGCAGACATCCGTGGTTACTTTGATGCCATCGACCACGAATGGCTGATACGGTTCGTTGAGCACCGGATCGGGGACCAGCGCGTCATCCGTCACGTCAAGAAGTGGCTGAAGGCTGGAGTGCTGGAAGATGGGAAGGTGACGAGGGGAGATCATGGGACGCCGCAGGGGGGGAGTATTTCGCCACTGCTGGCCAACATTTATCTTCACTACGTTTTCGACCTGTGGATCCAGGCATGGCGAGAGCGTGCCAAAGGCGACGTCATCGTGGTCCGTTACGCGGATGACTTCGTCGTCGGATTCCAGCATCGTCATGAGGCCGAGGGATTCATGGACGAGCTGCGCGAGAGACTCGCGGAGTTTGGGCTTGAACTCCATCCCGACAAGACCCGTTTGATCGAGTTTGGGCGCTTCGCGGCCAGTAATCGGCAACAGCGGGGAGAAGGGAAACCTGAGACATTTGATTTCCTGGGTTTCACCCACATATGTGGGAAGAAACGGAGCGGAAAATTCCAGGTAGTGCGTCTGACGATGAAGAAGCGATTCAGAGCGAAGCTCAAGGAGCTGAAGGTCGAACTTCGGCGCCGACTGAATCGGCCCTTGCCAGAGGTTGGAAAATGGCTCAAGGCGGTCCTGAACGGGTACTTCGGGTACCACGCAGTACCTGGGAACTCCCAGATACTCTGGGCTTTCCGCTACCACGTCGGGAGACTCTGGTTTCGTGCGCTCAAGCGACGGAGCCAGCGCTCAAGACTGACATGGGAGCGGATGGAGCGAATCATTGACCGACATTTACCACGACCCCGAATCCTGCATCTATATCCCGGACAACGACTGCGCGTTACAACCCAAGGTAGGAGCCCAGTGCGGTAGTCCCGCTCGCTGGGATCTGTGCGGGGGGCGACTTGAGAAAATCGTTCCTACCGCGACCAGAGGCGCAGAGATGGAAAAACGGGAGATGGACCGTAAAGCCTGTGGTGGAGTTGAATATGTGGTTCTCCATTTCATTGAGAGAGGCAAGTTTTGAGTTCTTCTGCTTTGACGGATACGGTTGGCATCTCTGGTATCGCTCCGTGCCACTGGCCTCCTGAACTCTGCGTCTCTGCGCCTCTGCGTTTATTGGTTTCTGTCTTCTTTCAGATGCAGTGTAAACCTCTATCAAAAGTTAGAGTTAAAGCAAGGAGAAGAAAGAATTCTTGTACTAATGGAACCATCCTGACCCAGGAGTAGCTCACAGAGGGAAAAATAGCCACAAAAAGAATGGCACAAGAACAACGCTCGGGTTTCCGTTTTGCCGGGGCTGGTGGATCATCGGACGTATTGGGTGTGGGGAAACTCGATGGCCTCGGTGCGTTCGAGCATGATTTCCAGAGCCGGTGGGGGGCCGTTCTCAGGGACTTCGATGCCTATGATCTTCTGTGTTTTTCGCCCCATCGCAGACACACGAAGGTCGTAGAGTCCTGGGTTGAGCAGTCGGTGGAAATCGCCCGCATCTGGGTCTGTTTCAACTGAGGATCGGGCGGCGACGGTGTCAAGGCCGATGATCTCGATCATGGCGGACACCGGGTTGCCGGTGCCGGCATCGATGACGGTACCGTGGATGCCGTCTTGGGAGGTGTCGATGAAGTCCAGCAGGGCCCTCCGGTTTGCAGCCCAGATGGTCTGAAGCTGTTCGGACGGCAAGAGTTTGCTTGACGAAATTTCGACGGTCACTTCTCGGCCTCCGTGGAAATACGTCATGAAGTCCTGGCGTCCGCCGGCGATCGAATACCAGTCGGCGCCGTTCGTGACGCCGGGTATGCAGTCGCCTCCGAAGCAACCTGGTTGACGGCAGTCATCCATGTATCCGGAAGGGCCGTCCTCCTGGGCTGCCGTCGCCCAGGCCAGCGAGAGGTCAAAGAACCAATCGTCGTCGGGGTGCCTGTCGCACCAGGTATCCCACGGGTAGTTGATGAGTTCGGCGCCGCCGTGCAGGTTGACCGACAGGACGAAATGCCGGGACTCTGCGAGATCCATCATCGCGACCGTCTCAGGCCACCACGGGTCGCCGTGAGGGTGCAGTCCGAACTGAGGGTCGGGGAAGTTTCTGTTCGGATTGACCCAGGAATTGTGGCCGGCGTCGTTGGTAAAATTTCGAATGGCCGATCTGACCGTGTGGTCTCCGCCAAAATAGGTGCCATCAGGATTAGCCAGGGGATTGATCCAGATCTCGGTCTGGTCGACGAGGTCTGTGACCCGGGCATCGGAACCGTATTGGTGCAACAGGTCAAACGCCAACCGCAGCATCGTGACGTAACCCGCTGTCTCGTCTCCGTGCATGGTCGACGTCAGGAAGACCTCGGGCTCTGCTTCGTCGACATCGGGATTTTTCGAAATCTCGAGGGCCAGCAGCCGATGGTCTTTGGTGAGATTGGCGGTGGGACCGAGATCATGGAATCGGCAGAGGGCCGGGAATGAACCGGCCAGTCGGTGCATCATGGCCTCGTATTGTGCGTAGGTCGGGTAGCAATTCCATGATGGCGTGCCGAGGCTCTCCCAGCCTGCGGGACACATCGTAATGCCGGTAATCTTAGGACTCTTGACGACCGACAATTCATAGCCCAGGTCACGGAGCCGATCGACCTGGGAGGGAGAACAAATGGCCGTGGCGATGCCGTCGACGACGTCGGAGACCGCCACCTCCCAAGAAAGGGCATCCAGCCTCGCCCTGTTTTCGACGACGATTTGAACCTCGATCGGCGCCACAGCCTCTGCGAGTGTGGCGCACAGGAACAGGGTTGCTCCCAGCAGTGTTTTGATCCGAATTGAGTGCCTCTTCACTGCATCCCTCCAACAGGGGAACGATCAACTCCGGAGGTTTCTTCCAGGAAGGCCGTCAGTCTTTTGCCGATTTGGGCGAATCGTCGGTCGGCGGTGGCTTCTGACGCGCCGTGCCCAAGCCGGAGAGCAAGTTCGGGGTTTTCGATCAGCCGGTCGAAGGCGTTCGAGATACCCTGCGGATCGTCTGCGATCAGCCCCGAGCTTTCGTGTCGCACCAGGTCTTCGACGCCGGCAATGGGCAGGGCAATCACCGGGCGTGCGCAGGCTTGGGCCTCTGAGATAGCACGGTGGCCCCAGTCGGATCCGGGCGCTGCGAATACGACGGCATCCATGGCGGCGAACAGTAGCGGGAGGTCGTGTTCGGATTTGCCGGCCCAGGTGATCTGATCGGCGATTCCCAGGTCGCGGGCCTGTTGTTCAAGGGCGGGGCGGAGTTCACCATGGCCGACCACCAGGATCCGGCATCGGGTCCTGGCGCCGGCCGCGGCGTCCAGCAGTGTTTCGAAGCCACGTCCCTGTGCCAGTTTTCCCACCATGCCGATGACCGGAATCTCCGGGTCCATGACGAGCCGGCTCCGAGCTTCCCGTGGATTCGGGCCGCGCTGGAAACGATCCTCGACCGGTACGGGGATTGACACCACGTGGCGCCCGTCGATCAGGCTTCCGGCGCGTGGAACCAGGCTCTCGAACGGGGCCAAGCCTCCGGTGCATCGGCGAAACACCCAACGGTGGAGGGGATCGTGTCGGAGATGGCGGGGGTTTCGGATTGCTCGAATCAAGGGTACGCGCCGGTGAGCCCTTGCGATGATCAATTCAAGGTGATCGTGGGGCAGGAAGGACATGACGACGTCGGCCCAGGTGGCCAACCGACGAAGAGCCTGAATGTTGGTTCTCACGTCGGCCAGTCGGCGTTCTTTGGCCAGGCCCGGTAGTCCCCAGGATGAGTCGGAGAGCCTGCGTTGGAGGTTGGCTCCGGCGACAAACAAGAGTCGGGCTTCGTTGCCCACGATCTGCAGGGCTCGGCACCAGTGTTCGGCGACGGCCGCAGCACCGGTGAACTTATTCGAGGAGACGGTCAGAGCCACGCGCATGGTGGGAGGATAGCCGAGACAGGGGTCGAAGAGGGAAGGCCCCAGTCGCGTCAGGCATTTCAAATGGCTGAGGCGGCGGACCGAGCGGTTTGAATGAATGCCCTGATCTTGGCGAGGTCCTTGATGCGTGGTGCTCGTTCGACTCCCGACGAAACATCGATCATCGTTGGTCGTGTTATGCGTATCGCTTCGGCGACGGTTTCTGGTGTCAATCCCCCGGCAAGGCCGAAGTTCAGCCCCTCGAGCCTTTGGGCCAGAGCTTGCCAATCGCAGCTGGCGCCGGCGCCGGCGCCGGGATCGACCAGGGGCAGGAATCCGCGGTGATTGAGCGCCTCTACTCGGGGCCGGTCAACGCCGGACGGAGGTACGGGGACTCTCCGGATCACTCTTGGGCCTAAGACTTCCAGCCAAGTGTCGGGTTCCGACCCGTGCAACT
>CBDTUG010000138.1:0-5438 GCA_965363555.1 uncultured Thermoanaerobaculia bacterium | reverse complement strand
GATTAATCTGAATTTGGAGCGGGAGGGATTTACCGTTCAATCAGTAGAGAATGCCGCCGAGGCTCTACGCTTGATTCCCGGTTTTCTTCCTAACGTCATCCTGACGGATTTCCAGATGCCTGGGATGAACGGATTGGAATTGCTGATCGAGATTCGGCGGGAGTGGCCCCTGATTCCGGTGATTTTGATGACGGGCCAGGGTGACGAACGGTTGGCGGTTCAGTGCATGAACGAAGGGGCTTTCACCTACCTTGCCAAGCCTCTTGATTACAACGAACTTGCTTTGATGTGCTCGCGGGCGGCCGAGATGCATCAATTGAGGTGCCGCCTGAATCAGGCCGACAGCCTGGAGGTGGGTCATGGCCTGGTCGGCGAGGCGCCGGCAATTCGCCAGCTGCGAAAGCTGATCACAGAGGTGGCCTTGACCGACGTCACGATTCTGGTCAGGGGTGAGACCGGAACGGGCAAGGAGGTCGTTGCCCGGGCGATTCATGCCGCATCGTTACGGAAGACAGGTCCATTTGTAGCCATCAATTGTTCGGCAATTCCTGAAAACCTATTGGAGGCGGAACTTTTCGGCCATGAGCGGGGGGCTTTCACCGGAGCGGACAGAAAACGCCCGGGCCGCTTTCAGGCGGCATCTGGTGGAACGTTGTTGCTGGATGAGGTCGGGGACCTGCCGGCGGCCCTTCAGCCGAAATTATTGCGGGTGTTGGAGGAGCGCAGCGTGACGCCGTTGGGGGCCGATCGGTCACAGCCGGTCGATATCCGGCTGGTTACGGCAACGCACCAGCCACTCGAGGATCTGGTAGAACAGGGGCGATTTCGGCAAGATTTATTCTACCGCCTCAACGTTGTCCCTCTTGTCATACCTCCCTTGAGGGAACGTCGGGAAGACATCCCCCTCTTAGCCTCTCGATTTGCCGGCAGGATCGCCACCAAGCATGGAAAGTCGATTCCACAGTTGACGCCGGAGTTGTTTGAGTGGCTCAAGTCTCAGCACTGGGAGGGCAATGTTCGGGAGTTGGAGAACCTCATTGAGCGCTTGGTGATTTTTTGCGGCAACGGTGTCTTGCACCTCCCGGAGGAAGGCATCGAGTCCGCAATCCTTCCACCCTACAACGAAGAGAAGCATCGGATTCTGGACCGATTCGAACGGGAATACCTATCGACTGCGCTCAGACTGTCCAAGGGCCTGTTATCCGAGGTCACCGACCGGACTGGACTGTCGACAAGGCAGCTCTACAACCTGATGAAGAAGCACGGTTTGGCCAAGGAAGAGTTCTTCATCGGTTGAAAAAGCCCCCCGGTTGCCCGGGGGGTTAAGAAAGAAGAAGAATCAAAGGTCAGGTTGAGCTGTGAGCTTGCCTGCAAGCCTCCACGGCTTCGAGGAGCGGCACCGAATGATCGTGATCCCGATCAATCAGGGCCTCGATCAAATCAAACAGGGCAGGTAGGGCTCCTCGCAAGGGGCCGCTCTCCACTTCTACTCGTGACGGAATTCGCAGCAGGCGGTGATAGGCGGCAAGGAGCAGAATCAACCGGTCTCGCTGTGCCTGTTCGATGCTCGATCCGATGACCGCAGTGACCTGCTTGCGCAGCGTGCGGCAACGAGTCGTGCGATCCTGCCACCCCTGGAAGAATTCCGGTTTGAGAATTGGCAGCTCCTCTGAACTCAAGATGTCGAGCATTTCGAGCAGGCTGAGTCGCTTCTTCTCCTCCCACCGGGCGTCCCTTTCGACGTCGAAAGCGGGTTCCCCTGCGTCCAGGAAATCCCAGAACCAGTGGTCGAAAGTCTCTCGGGCCGGGCGCAGACGATGGTGGGCCAGCAATGCGACCGACTGCCACGCCCAGTACAAGGTGCCCTTGAGATCAAGCGGCCCGGTTCCCCTGCCCAATTCGGCCGGGATTCTCCCGAGGCTGTCGAGGGCGTTGTCGACCGTTGAGATTGTTGTCATGTCAGACCTCTTTCTCCTCGAATATGCAAATCGGTCGCTACTGGTCGTACCGGGCCTTGTACTCGGCGGCCAATGCTTGCGCCTCTTCGGGGCTCAAGCCCTTGACCCAGACGTGGTCCGGTGAGCTGAGAAGTTGATCGACTCGTGTCGTCCATTTGCGGCCCATGGCGTGGCTGTGCTCTTCGGCGGCTTCCAAGACCAGGG
This sequence comes from uncultured Thermoanaerobaculia bacterium, assembly GCA_965363555.1. Taxonomy (GTDB): domain Bacteria; phylum Acidobacteriota; class Thermoanaerobaculia; order Thermoanaerobaculales; family Sulfomarinibacteraceae; genus DAOWGJ01. Next base: position 3,276 of record CBDTUG010000138.1, on the reverse strand, counting down.
GCAGGAATTCGTTGTAGAACTTGTGGGCGATCTCATACATGCCGTGCCAGTGGGTGTAGTCCGGCCCCATCATCGAGGCTCCGTGGCGGGCTCGGCGGCCCTCGTGGTGCCACAGCTCGAAATAGACCCACTGGAGTTCTTTCTGGAACGGTGCGCCGTTGTCGATGATGCCGTCGGCAGCCAACTCATTCATGATGTCCAACGAAGGCTGACCAAATTTGTCGTTGTAGAGATTGACCAGGTCGTCGAACTGTTGGTAGAAATTATCGATGAAGTGATCGTTGTGGCAATTGCGGCAGGCCATCGTCATTGCCTTGCGCCGTTCTTCCCACGTCTTGATCGAGGCCACCGTGCGCTCGACGCCCTTCGTGATCAGTTCAAAATTCTCTACGATTTTCTCTTGAGTCATGACGACATCGCCGATGGCAGGGAGGTCCTTGGTGTGTGGGTAGTCTTTTTGAAACCCGTCAGTAAACGTCACCTGGTTCAGTTTTGACGAGACCTTGGGTCGCAAGGTCCAGCTGATGCGTTCACCAATGTCATGACTGTTGCCGACCTCGATGCCCTGTGGAGTCATATGGCCTGAGATATGGCAGGTTGCACAGGTCGGCGCCGCAGCATAATCACGACCGAGGACCCATTCCTTCTTGTCCAGGGCCATTCTGTCGACGTTGGCCCGGTAGGCGATGCCGTGTTTTGATTCATTGAAGATCTCGATCTGTGGATGGTCGGGGCCCATGTGGCACTTGCCGCAGTTGTCCGGCGAGCGAGCGATGCGCACGTCGAAGGAGTGACGGGAGTGACAGGCGTGGCACGAACCGCGTGACCCATCGGGATTGAAACGGCCCATGCCGCTATTGGGCCAAGTGTTGGAGTGGAGAACCGGCCGATTCTCTTTGCCGGTTCGAATGATCTCACCGTTTTCGTCTCGTTCAAAATCGATGATGGTGCCGTGACATTGCCAACAGCCGTTGACTGCATCGGCTGGATTGTCGGGTGTACTGGCCGCCTTGATCGCGAGTACATTATCGAGACTCATGATGATCTCGCCGGCTCGGGCGTGATGGGAGCGCGAGAATTCCTCGAATTCACGAACGTGGCATTCGGAACAATCCTTTGGTGTCACGAGAACGGACACGAATACACCTTCGTGCATCCATCCGTCGATGTCCCCTTCCTCGGCGCCATGGCAATCGACGCACCCCACGCCGTAGATGGCGTGTTGTGAACGCTCCCACTCCATGACGAGGGCAGGGTTGTCGGTGAGGTGGCAATCGACACAGCCCTTGTTGGTCTTTGTGACGACAGGTTCAAGTCCTTCTTCAATACGACCCCGTTTCGATTCCTGGAAAGCCACCACCAATAGGGCGGCGAGAAACAGGAATGAGAGGCCCGCGACGATCCAACGTTTCATGTTCAGTGTCATGACTCTCTCTCCTCCACTAATGTGCTGCGACGGCTTCCCAGATGGTCAAGCCGAGAAATGCAAGAAATGCGATAGCGCCGGTTAAAACAACGATGCGGTCGGCTTTGTCGCCGATCCGTTTTTCGATCCAACCATCGATGAACGGCCAGAAAAAGAGCAACCCGCCGAGCGCACCAGTCAATGCAACGCTCATCTTGAGGGATGTCAGTTTGAGTAATCTGAAATTGAAATAGAAATACCATTCCGGCTTGATGTGCGCGGGTGTCGTCGTTGGATCTGCCTGAGCGCCGAGGCCGGCAGGGAAGATCAGGGCGAGGATGGTCAAGAGGTACATCAAAAGTACACCGACCAGGATTTCCATCGTCACGTGTTCCGGCCAAAATCGGAAGAACCGATTGTCGTCGGTGATGACCTCGCCCTCGAACTGAAGTTCGGTAACGCCGTGTAATCGGATGATCATCACATGCATGCTCAAGAGGACGAAGGCGATAATCGGCAGGATGGCAACATGGAGCATGAAAAATCGGGTCAAGGTCTGTTCCCCGATTTCAGGGCCTCCCCGGAGAAAATCACCGACCCATGGGCCGACAATCGGCAGTGCCGAGGCCAGGTTGCAGCCGACGGTGGCGCCCCAAAAACTCAATTGCTCATAGACCAGCGAATAGCCGGTGAACCCAAACGTCATCGTCAGGCCAAGAAGCAGTACGCCGACCATCCAGTTGAGTTGCCGGGGGTTGCGGTAGGCCCGAGTGAAGAACACCCGAAGCATGTGGAGAAATACCGCGACAATCATGAAATTTGAGGACCACATGTGGATTGAACGAATGAACCATCCAAATCGCACGCTCTGGGTGATCGTCTCAACGCTCGCATAGGCGTGGTCGGGCGAGGGTACGTAGTAAAAAGTCAGCATGATGCCGGTGATCACCTGCACCACGAAAAGGACCATCGGTGTACCGCCAAGGCAGAACCACCATTTCTTCAGGTGGTAGGGTACCGGCTCGGCGCCTGCATGTCGCAGCAATTCCCAATCCATCGGAAAGAGCTCGTTGGCTCGGTCCGCCAGGCCGCTGAACCACGAAGAGGAAGTGGAATTGCTCATGATCGCCTCCTCTTGGCGTCTCTGACCTCGAGGTAGACGACGCCGGCGTCTGGATTGGCTTCGACGTTCATGGTGGTCAGGTTCTGTCCGGCATCTGCCGGTGGGCCGGCATAGGCGACGCCGTCGGCATGGAATTCGCCATTGTGACAGGGACAAAAGAAGCGGTTGTTATCGGGCTCCCAGTGAACCTTGCATCCGAGGTGGGGGCACGTGGAATCGAAGGCCGTGAAGCCCTCCTCGGACCGTTGGACAAGAACCGGCGTTCCTTCGAGGTCATACAGTGTCTTCACTCCGCCGATCTCGTAGTCATCGATGCGCCCCGCATAGAGCAGTCGGGTCTTCGGGCGCCGGCGTTTCGGTACCAGGAACGCGAGTCCCTGAAGACCAAGTACTCCGTACGCCGCGACGAGCCCGGCACCCATGGCGAGGGAGGCCAGGATTCCTCTTCGCGATGTCGTGTCGTGTTCGCTCATCACACCTCCTCCAGGGATCCTCTAGACGCAAGTCTCGTGCCATGACAGTGCGGTTTGTCGCAGGTATCAGGAAGTCAAGTAAACACAACTATTTACACTGGAGTTGGAGAAACAACGCTTGATGATGAAGACCAACGGGATGAATTCAGTTGAGCGACTGGTGATTTTCGTTTCATAAATATTGTATTGAAAGGATTTAGGAATCTCGAACACGAGTAGCCGTTGGGTGACCGGACGCGGGAACGCCGATGGAGAAAATGATTCTCATTAGATTT
>CBDTUG010000137.1:0-5473 GCA_965363555.1 uncultured Thermoanaerobaculia bacterium | reverse complement strand
AGAAATGGGTAATTAACAGCGTTGGTCCACCACTGGAGGGCCACTCCACCGGACAAGCCAAGAGCACCGCCAATCAGCACCAAAAACGGCAGCTTTGTCGCCTTGATACCCATCGCCCGGTCCAGGCCATGGACGACAAACGGCGTGTGGGCATCCCATCGGGTATAGCCTGCGTCACGAACCGTTTCTGCGCCCGCAATCAAATCATCGACATTGTCGAATTCCACCAGGTATCCGTAGTTCTCGGGAGTCGTCATTGGACCACCTCCCTCTTGGCCTTAATCGGGATATGGCCATCCCGATCGGTCGGAACGTCTCCGTGGTAATCCCCGTGAGCCCCTCGACCATGGTGCGCCTCAGGCATCACACCCTTGACCTCGGCCATACCGATCATCGGACCGAACCTCAGGAAGAGCAGGAATAGCGTAAAGAACAGACCGAAAGAACCGACAAAGGTCAGGACATCGACGAAGGTCGGACTGTAGTATCCCCAACTCGAAGGGAGAAAATCGCGACTCAGGGACGAGACGACGATGACGAAACGCTCGAACCACATTCCGACGTTGATCAGAATCGAGGCGACCCACAATACGACCACATTAGTGCGGAACTTCTTGACCCAGAACACCTGGGGCACGATGACATTACAGCTGACCATGATCCAGTAGGCCCAGGCGTAGGGTCCGAACCCGCGATTGAGGAAGGTGAAGCCCTCGTATGCGTTCCCGCTATACCACGCCATGAAAAACTCGGTCGAGTACGCCAGACCGACCATCATTCCTGTCGCCAACATGATCTTGGCCATGTTTTCCAGGTGGCGAAGGGTGATGATCTCTTCCAACTTGAAGATGGCCCGAGTTGGAATGATCAGGGTCACAACCATGGCGAAGCCGGAGAAAATCGCTCCAGCGACAAAATATGGTGGGAAGATCGTTGTGTGCCAGCCTGGGATTATCGACACGGCAAAATCAAAACTGACGACCGAATGCACCGAAAGTACCAGTGGCGTCGCCAAGGCAGCCAGTAGCAGGTAGGCCGACTCGAATCGATGCCAATGCCGATTCGAGGAACGCCACCCAAGAGCGAGAATTCCGTAGGCGATCTTTCGAATCGGGTGCTTGGCCCGATCTCGAATAGTCGCCAGGTCGGGAATCATGCCCATGTACCAGAACAGTAAAGAAACCGTCGCATAGGTACTGACCGCAAAAACGTCCCAGAGGAGCGGTGAGCGGAAATTCGGCCACATCGACATCTGGTTGGGAATTGGGAAAAGCCAGTACACAACCCAGACACGACCGACGTGGATCGCCGGAAAGATGCCCGCGCAGGCAACCGCGAAGATTGTCATCGCCTCCGCAAAGCGGTTGATCGAGGTCCGCCACTTCTGTCGCAGGAGGAAGAGGATGGCAGAAATCAAGGTGCCTGCGTGGCCGATGCCGACCCAGAAGACAAAGTTGACGATCGCCCAACCCCAACCAACCGGGCTCTGCAATCCCCACACGCCGATCCCTGTGAATATCAGGTAAGCAATCATGGCCCCGAGCACGCCCAGGAGGCTCAAGCTCACTGCAAAAAACGCATACCACAACGGAGGCGTTCTGGGATTTTCGACAATGCCGCAGACGGTATTGGTCACGTCCCCGAATGTCCGTCCGCCCAGGACCAACGGAGGGCGACCCACAGGGTCGTCGGTGGTGTTATTCAAATACTTCAGATCAGCGGTTCGGGTACTCATGAGGCTCAGGCCGACTCCTTCCCATGCGGCACGTCGTGGCCATGCTCGGACGGACCACCGGCATCCTGCTCGGAGTTCCCGGCAGGATTTCTCAAACGAGCCATATAGTGGACCCTCGGCTTGATGTTCAACTCCGCCAGCGTTGCATAGGATCTGGGATTCTCGCGTGTTGCGGAGATGACGCTCTCGGGGTCGTTGAGATTACCGAAATGGATCGCCTGGGCAGGACAGGTTTGTGCGCACGCCGTTGTGATCTCACCGTCGGTGATCGGACGATTCTGATTGCCGCTAGTGATCCGAACTTGCTGGATTCTCTGGATGCAAAAGCTGCACTTTTCCATCACGCCCCGGGACCTTACGGTGACCTCAGGGTTGAACTGCATCTTCGAGACCTCTTCGAGGTCCTTGTGGTAGTTGAAAAAATTGAACCTTCGGACCTTGAAGGGGCAGTTGTTGGCACAGTACCGGGTTCCGACGCATCGGTTGTAGACCATCGCGTTCAACCCGTCTTCGGTGTGCTGGGTCGCCGCAACCGGACATACCTGCTCGCACGGCGCCATCTCGCACTGCACACAAGTCATCGGCTGAAACGCCACCTGGGCGTCATCAATCTCATCAAGACCGGCGCCTTCCGAGGTTTTGAAGTAACGATCCAGTCGAATCCAATGCATTTCCCGCTGGTTGAGGACCTGTTCTCTGCCGACCACCGGAACATTATTCTCTGCCTGGCAGGCCACGATACAAGCGTTGCAACCCGTGCACGCATTGAGATCGATCGCCATCCCCCACTGCTCGCCTTCGTAGGCCTTTTCCTTCCACAGAGAAACCAACGGCGGATGATGATCCATATGCCTGAAGGACTCGGGATCTTCCAAGTAATGATCGAGGGAAGCCTCACGAATCAGTTGTCCGACCCTCTGTTGGCGCGCCTCGAACCCAATGAGATCGATGGCCCAGTGGTCCTGCGTGGTCGCCAGCTGATACCGGCGCCCCGTCGAGGTTACAGTCGGACCTTCAACAGACCACAGATTCTCGGTCGTGCGAAGGCGGTAGGCGCTGGCGCCGACGCCGTTGCCGACCTGGCCTGCGGCTTCCCGCCCGTAGCCCAACCAAACCGTCAGGGAGAACGAGGCCGGTCCCGGCAAGACGTACACCGGTAAATCAATTGAAGCTCCGGACGCATCAACCTTGACCAGATCTCCATCCTTCAGCCCCATGTCACGAGCAGTCAAGGGGGACATCAACAGGGCGTTGTCCCACGTAATCGTGGTCAAAGCCTCAGGCAGCTCCTGGAGCCAACCATTGTTGGCATATCGCCCGTCAAAGACCTTCGGATCAACGGCAAACACCAGTTCCGGCCTCCCGGCGTTCGGCGCCGGTCGATCGACCAAAGCCTTCAAGGACGCTGCTGCCGCGGTCAGACCCTCACCCAAGAACGGCCGCCTGGGCGCACTGAGCGCGCTACCTTGGACCACACCGTCATGAAGAGCCGATCGCCAGGCATCGTTCAACGATTGAGAACCCGCAAGGCCGGCGTCATCGAAGGTCGAACGCACGATGTCGTAGCCCTTCGTCTTCTCACCGATTGCCAACGACAGGACCTCGATTGCGGTGCGTCCGCCAAAAAGAGGAGCAATCAGCGGCTGCACCAGAGTCCATGTACCATCCCACGCCCGAGCATCACCCCAGGACTCAAGAGCATGAGCCTCCGGCAGGTGCCATTCACAGACCTGAGACGTCTCGTCACGGTAGAGAGAAAGGTGAACCGAACGTTCCGCCTTGGCCAAGGCTTGCTGAAAATCGAGATCCGCAGGGGCATCGTAGACGGGATTCCCACCAAGAATCAGCAGGGTCTGCACCTGGCCACCATTCAAGGCCGCAACAAGATCCTCGATCCCCTCCGCCGCCAGGGCGTCTGGGTCAATATAGGTCACCGAGTATTCATCATTGGCGAGGGCTTGATTCAAGACAGCGGCCAACGCGTGCACGGCAGCAGGTTGCCGACGTCCCACCATCAGCGCACCGTCTCCACGATGGGCCACCAGATCGGCTGCGACCCGCTGGGCCCAAGAGGCTTCACTGTCGCTCAACCCATCGTTCGAGCACTGATCGATCAAGGCGCCCGCCGCTTCGGGCATTTCAATGTGATGATCATTGGCCAACGAGGCGCCGACAGCACCGATCAGGGCGGCAACCCGTGAAAATGCCACTGCCACCCGATGGTCAGCCATCGCGCCTGTACCGGTCATGCCGGGTTCGGCGGCCCACAATCGGTTCATCGTCTCGGCATCGGGCTTGCGACCGGCAGTGAACTCACGGGTCAAACGCAAAGAAGCCGGGTGATCGTTGAGAAAATCTGAATCTAAGGCCACCACGACTTGTGCGCGGTCAAGCTTCGGGACCACTCTCAAAGGTGTGCCAAAGGCCAATTCCATGCCGGCGCCCTCGTTCCGGTCTGTGATCGGAGCCCACTCGAACCACTCGCTTTCAGGGAATCGGGCCTCAAAGGCCTGCCGCAACTTTTTCCTGCTTGGCGACGAGGACGGTGCAGCCAGCACCGCAACCCCGGCTCCGTCGGCGCCGAGCATCGACCCCGTGGCAGTTTCAAATTCGGCCCAGGTCCTCAGAAAATCCTGCCCGCCTTGTCTCTGTACCGGATGCCGGCTTCGGTCGGGATCGTACATCTCGAGAATCAAGGCCTGGTTGGTTGCGGTCAAAGCACCAAGACTGTCCGGGTGCGACGGATTGCCTTCAGCTTTGATCGGCCGTCCATCAAACGAGGTCACAACCATGCCAAGAGCGGAACCCGCCATTTCGATAGCAGTGGCGAAATACTGCGGCACTCCCGGCACTCGATCGGCCGATCGATGGGCGAAGGGAACGATTTCTTCAGCAGGCCACCGGCACCCGGTCAGCCCGGCAAACGCCATCGAGGCGCCCATGACCTTGAGGAAACTCCTCCGAGAAGCCGGAGGCAGTCGGTCCCACTCATCGTCGGGAAATTCCCGTTTGACGGCCTCTTTAAATTCAGGAGTTCGGACGAGCTCATCCAGACTCCTCCAATACTTGTGGCCCGTTTCGGTGGTTTTCAGCGGTGACATGCGTTGCAATCCTGGGGTGGGTTGATGTTGTGAATCTGACGCAACTCGGCGCCGAGGATCAGCTGGTCCTTCTCCGGAACCCAATCCAGGGCCGTCACGAACTCGACCGGCCTGAGATGCTGCTCGGGGTTGCGGTGGCAATCAAGGCACCAGCTCATGCTGAGTGGCTTGACCTTGTAGACCTCTTCCATCGTGTCGATCCTGCCGTGGCACGAGACGCACCCAACGCCCCGCGTCACATGAGCCGAGTGATTGAAGAAAACGTAGTCGGGAAGATCATGGACTCGAATCCACTCCACCGGCATCCCTGTCGCATAACTCTCACGAATCGGTAGGAGCTTCTCAGAAGTAGTCCTGACCGATGAGTGACAATTCATGCAGGTCTGGGTCGGTGGAATGGCCGCCTCTGCAGAAATCTCGACAGTCGAGTGGCAGTACCGACAGTCCATACCCAACTGCCCGACATGAAGGGCGTGGCTGTAGGGGACTGGCTGGACGGGCTGATAGCCGACTTCTATCGCATGAGGCGAGAAGCCTAACCACACAAGAATGGTCACGTACCCCAGCCCACCCAAGGCACCAATAACTGCCGCTGGTCGCAGCATGTTCGTCCATCTTGGGAAAACAAAGTTTTCGT
>CBDTUG010000136.1:0-5515 GCA_965363555.1 uncultured Thermoanaerobaculia bacterium | reverse complement strand
ACGCCCACTCTGGGACTGACATCCCTGAGCGGGTCCCTATCTGCGACGCCGTAAGCCCTTGAAGTAGAGAGACTACGACTTCGTCCTTCCGACGCCACACCTCGCACCTCATCGCAATTTTCGCTTCGAGGGGGATTTCCGGCCGGACCTCGAGGGTTTTCTGCAGATCATTCCTGGTCTGCCGGAATAATTTTCCGGCCCTACACACACTCGCACCAGTTTCTGCTAGAGTGGCTGTTCGGCATCCTAATGCGGAGAATAGAACCCGCCTATCCTGATTTGCTCGCAGTGACCCACGTCGTTCGGCCTGGGTACTTGCATAGCGATCGAGTCGAACTCGACCCGATCCGAATGGGTATTGTCTGGAACGATGCACCGCGTCGGATTTTGCCCAAGAATGAGTGGGTTCCCAGGGACCCAATTCGGGCAATCGTCTTCGCTCGCGTGGCTCTCAAGAGGCCGGACATCCTCGAAAAACTGCTGGACCGGGGTTCTTCAGTCCTGCTGGTGCTCGATGAAGCTACAGCCACTCCTGGTGACCTCGGCCTTGGCAAACTGCAGGACGGCCTTCGCTTGACTCCCCTTCTGCCCGTTCTCCCAAAATATCTCGGAAACGGTTGCGGGTCGATGAAGGCGTGGAAGGGCTACGCCTGGGGCGCAATGCTCGGCCTGTTCCCCTTTCCGAACGCCGGGGATGCAATAGAGCGTAGGGTCAAGAAACTCGGCCGAGCCGGAGCGACCTTCGTGGCAGCAGCGCCTCTCCTGTTGACTCCCAAAGACAGGCACCGTGTTCTCGATACATTTCAAGATAGCAAGAATGAAGGGTGCATGGAAAATGCCCTTTTCCATGCGGACGTCTCCAGAGGTCTCCACGCTCTCGAGCGGAGAGCCGGCATCGCCATCCGTGGAGCCGGCATGAACGCCTGGATCGACAGTCCCTCCCTGGACGGCCGAAACGCCTCCGCGTTGAAGACGGCGGCCAGGCTGCGGCTCTGGGCACGACGCCTCGACCAATGCCACGAGGAGAGTTCGTGGGGATGGCGCCTCCGGAGAGCGGCAAGTGCCCTCGAACATCTCCAGAACGATCCGGAGGTCCTGGCCTCGGGGAACAATCTCCGCGTCATTCCGGGATTCGATCCCTGGGTTGTGGAATTCACCGAGTCACTGTGGAACGGCGGGGAACCGTTGACCAGTGCCTGGTCGAAATGGGCCGGAGTCGACGGCAACCCCTGCGCCTGACGGGGACCGAAGGCAAAATTATTCGCCACTGACCGTCTTGTGTAGAATCTCAGCCTCAAGGCCGCCGGCCCGGAATTCTCGGAAATGCGGCGAGCAACCCATGCGTTGTGCAATCGGATGGAGACCAAGATCCTATGACATTCGTCAACACGGCACGGAACGAACTCGGCATGTATCTGGAGTTGTCCAAGGCCAGACTGGCATCGATGGTGGTCTTTTCGACAATCGCCGGCTATCTCTTGTCAGCTCGCGGCGCTGCCCGCCTGGATCATTTGATCTACACTGCTCTGGGGACGGCACTGGCGGCTTTTGGGGCCAACATCTTTAACCAGATCATGGAAACCGAGCTGGATGCAAAAATGGAACGCACGCGGGAAAGACCGTTGCCCTCCCGGCGGTTGCCTCGATCAAGGGCGGTAGTTTACGGATGGGCATCCTCCCTCGCCGGAGTGTTTCTCCTCGCCACCTTTGTCAACCTCCTGACCGCTGCTCTTGCCCTCGGTGTCATTCTTCTCTACACCCTGGTGTACACACCTATGAAAACCCGAACCTCGGCGAACACCCTGGTTGGAGCGGTGGTCGGCGCCGTACCTCCGGTCATCGGTTGGACCGCCGCATCGGGCCGAATCGAAATAGGGGCAATAATCCTCTTCGGCATTCTCTTCGCCTGGCAGATCCCCCATTTTCTGGCACTGGCCTGGATGTATCGGGAAGATTACGCCCGGGGCGGCTTCAAAATGCTGCCCGCCATCGACGGGATCGGCCGGTTCACCGCTCGAACAGCCTTGATTTACGCTCTGGCGCTACAGCCCCTGACCCTGATGATCTACGCTGAAGGGCTTTCCGGAATGACGTTTCTGATCATCGCCCAGATCCTGGGCCTCGCCTTCGCTGTTGCCGCCCTACCATTTTACCGAGACCGCACTCGGCTTACCGCTCGCCGTCTCTTTTTGGCTAGCATCATCTACCTTCCACTCCTGCTGATTTCTATGGTCGGAGACATGGACAAAAAGGGTTTCGATGGCGCCTTTTTCGGTGCAGAACCTGAGGCCACTGTTGAATTGGCGGTTTCTAGAGGCCCGGCCGGGCCTCAAATTCCGGATTCCCGTTGATAGGCAGATTGATTCGCAGCGGGTGGTGGGTCGCCGTTGCCGCCATCATCTCCCTCGTGGTAATCCTCGGATTGATCGTCCGTCCCGGGCCACCCTCCGGGATCGGTGACGGGAATGATCCCGCGACCTACGAGTTTGATATCTCCTGCACAACAGTTGCCGATGGATCGATCGTTGCCGGAGGTATGGGCCGCGACGGTCTGCATGCGGTCGACAATCCCGAAACCGTCGCCGGCACACAGGTGGAGGCGATCAACGAAGAACATCGCGGCAAGTTGCTGGTGGGAACAGACCGCATCATTGGCGTCGTCATCAACGGAGAAGCACGCGCTTACCCCCTGCGGCTGATGCGATGGCACGAGGTGGTCAACGATGCCCTCGGCGGCGAGAGAATCGTGGTGACGTATTCAGGCCTCAGCGATGCCTCCGCCGTCTGGCGGGCGGCCTTGCACGGCGAATCCATGCATTTCGGAGTATCCGGACTGCTCTTCAATTCCAACACCCTGATCTACGACCAGGCCGGTTCAGAAGGAGAATCCAGTCTCTGGAGCCAGCTCGGCGGCCAGGCAGTTGCCGGTCCGCTGGCCTGCTCCGAGGCCCACCTGCAGGGTCTTCCCTTTGACCTTGCCCTGTGGTCAGACTGGATCGAACAGCATCCCGACACTGACGTCATGGCGCCGTTGCCGGAGTTCAAGAGACTCTACAAACGAGACCCCTACCACAGCTATTTCGGATCCCAGGCCCTTCATTTCCCTGTTGACCCTATGCCTCCGACCGAAGGCCCTGATGCAAAAGAACAAGTCGTGATTGTCGAAGCAGGGTCACAGCGAAGGGTATTTGCCATTTCCGCGCTGGCGGAAAATATTGGCGAGTCCCGGGGTGCAGTTGATACAACCGTCGGCGATGTACCCGTTCGAATCCGTTTCACCACCGAACCACCCTCCGCCTACCTGGAACCCCTAGCAGACTCTGTCCAAGCCCCAGTGATGCGCACCGCCTTCTGGTTCGCCTGGCACGCACAATTCCCAAACGATCCCCTGACGACACCTTAGCTTCAAGAACTGCCCACTGCGCGAAGCGCATCCACCAGAAAATGGGATCGGATCGGCCCTCTGAGAGTCTCTTTGAAATGGTGGGTGGGAATCGCCAATGAATCCCATTTTCCGATTCGAGTAGAATCCCTGCATGGACTGTTTTGAACACCAAACACTTGACCCCGCAACCGGACGTTCGATCCATGCGAACGTCACTCGCGCCGGCGAGGACATCGTCATTGTCGTCACCGGCGGATGCACACCCCACGTCGGCACAGTCGTTCTGGCCCAACCCAATGGTTCCGGGTGTAGTGGCGCATCGTGCTCGGTCATCACGATCCCTCCCCACAAAGAAGAGGCAGTGGCCCGACCCATCGCCGAAGCTGTCTGCAAAACTTCGGGGCAGGTGACGGTGGTCACCGCAGGCATTCACGAAGACCGGCTCGATGCAGAGGGCGTCCGGATCTATCTCGAGTTGGCCCTGAAGATGGCGGCAGAACTGGCGGAGAATTTCCAGTGAATAATACACAAACCCACACAGTGATGGTGGGCGCCGTGGCAATCGGCGGCAGTGCTCCGGTCGTCATTCAATCCATGACCAACACCGATACCGCCGATGCAAAGGCTACGGCCCGGCAGATCGTTGATCTGGCCGAGGCCGGTTCAGAGTTGGTTCGAATTACCGTGAACACTCCGGAAGCGGCCGCGGCCGTTCCCGAAATCCGACAGAGAATGTGCGACGCGGGGTGTTCGGCCCCCTTGATCGGCGATTTTCACTACAACGGACACGTTCTACTGACACAATTCCCGCAGTGTGCGGCAGTTCTCGACAAGTACCGAATCAACCCAGGGAACACCGGGCACGGAGCGCGAGGTGACGACAATTTTGCGACGATCTGCCGTATCGCCCTGGACAACAACAAACCCGTCCGGATCGGGGTCAATGGCGGATCCCTTGATCAGGCGCTCGTTGTGACCATGATGCAGGACAACACAGACCAGGATCTTGGGCTCAGCTCCGAAGAGATCCTCGAGCGCTGCATGATTCAAAGTGCACTTCAGTCAACCGAGATGGCATTCGCCGCGGGCCTTGGACCCAAGCATGTCGTGCTCTCGTGCAAGGTCTCCGAGCCGGTCGCCCTGGTTCGCCTCTACCGTGCCCTGACCGAAAAAACCAAGCAACCGCTGCATCTCGGTCTGACCGAAGCCGGCATGGGTTCAAAGGGTCTGGTATGGTCCGCCGCCGCCATGGCGCCCCTGCTGCTCGACGGCATCGGTGACACCATCCGGGTCTCCTTGACACCCCGAGCCGGAGGCGATCGTCGGGAAGAAGTCCGAGCTGCCTGCGAACTGGTGCAGGGGCTGGGCCTGCGCTCATTTTCGCCGACCGTTACCGCCTGCCCCGGCTGCGGTCGCACAACCTCGACCACATTCCAAGAGTTGGCGGAGCGGGTCGAAAACCATATCAGGGCAAGCATGCCTCAGTGGCGAGAGCAGTACCCCGGCGTCGAAGACTTTAAACTGGCCGTTATGGGCTGCGTCGTCAACGGCCCCGGCGAGAGCAAGGCCGCACACGTGGGAATCTCCCTTCCTGGCACCGGCGAAGAACCCAAATGCCCGGTCTTCGTCGACGGCCGCCCCTTCACCACCCTTAAGGGCAACTACGAAGAGTTGGCACAGCAGTTCATCACCATCATCGAGGATTACATCAGGCGGCGGTGGGGATAAGGGTCGAAGGGGGCAAAAGGGTCATCGCGGGCAGAGCGACTGCCGGGTTAGCATGGGTGCAGATGTTGAAGAGGTTTCTCAGTCGCCTCAATGCCGCGTCCCAGCAAGCTTCGATCAAGATCGAGGACCTTGGCGACGGAATCACGGCTTACCGGCTTCACAGCCGATGGACGCGGATACTTGGTTTTGAGGTCAGTTTCTACCGTGTCGGTGATCAGTTGGTGGATACGGGTTTCGCACACGCGAACCCTTGGGTCCTCCAGGCTCTGGAAGGCGTGTCCCTCTCGGCGATCTGCTGCACACACCACCATGAGGACCACACCGGCAACGCGGGGGCGCTGGCCGACCGACACGGCTGTCCGGTCTTCGTGTGTCAACCCCAATTCCTGGACTCCGAGGGCC
>CBDTUG010000135.1:0-5516 GCA_965363555.1 uncultured Thermoanaerobaculia bacterium | reverse complement strand
CAGCATCCAGACAGGGTCCGGGACCAAGAATGAACTGGCCGCGAGGGCTGCCAATGCCAACAGGTTGGCTGACCACGCGAGGACCCATGTCAGGATGGTTTCACGCCGCGATCCTGCCCACAAGACGATATTGACTGCTAGAAGGGTGACCACCAGCCCAAAATGGACAACGAGTGCCCAGTTGGTCAGAGCTACTCCGACTGCTGTTGATGCCGAGTGATCCATTTCCATTGATTATACATGACTGAGAATGAGATTCCAAACTAAAATGCAATGCCGCACCGAAGGGATGGGGGTCTCAGGGGCGAAAATTGGTATCCTGGCGCTTTTGGACAGGGAATTGTCGCAAACGTCCATGGCGTTTGCCGGTTGCTCGGGCTACGTTGAGATGGGTGGATAACCGGAAGGAGTTTGAAAGATGAGGAACAACTGGTTTGTAATCGTTGGTCTGTCCTTCGTAGCTGCCGTGCTCTGGACTGGCAGTTTGGTGGCCGAGGTCTTCGAGGTTCAGCCGTGCCAAGAGGCTCTGGTGAGAATCGATGGCGATGGTATCCCAATGAGGCTGGATTCGGCCCTTATGATTGGAGACAGCATTCAAGGAAGGTACCTGCGAACTCTGCACTCCTTTGATCTGTCGTTTCTTCCTCCGGGCGCCGTAGTGTCATCGGCGGTGATCCATTCCCAGGTCGGAGCGGCGTACGGTAACCCGGCGTCCCTGGGACCACTGCTGGGCACGAGGGTTATCGACACCAGCGGGAGCCCGGGTGTTGAGATACAGACTCGATGGGGAACGGTGAGTACGCCAGAGTCGCCGGTCGAGGTCATCGGGGAGATGATTGATGGATCGGACCTGACGGTCGATCTCTCCGCCCATTTTCAGGGTTTCTTCCCAACTCCCGACCACAGCCAAGATCCCGGGCGGGCAGTTGTCAGGTTTCAGCTCGAGGTGGAGAACAACGGGAACGAAACAAATGATTTCCTATATCTCTTCAGAACAAGACTGGTGCTCGACGTCGACCTGCCAAGTCCTATTTCCGAGAGACCAGTTGGACGCCACCTCAAGCGATGCCTTCCGGTTGTGGCATCACTCCCGGGTGCTGAAGGTACACAGTGGGCGACTGAACTGCACCTGACGGCCGGACATGACGGATCGGTGTGGCTCTATTTCACCGAGACGGAGCAAGAGGGTACGACGACGTTCCATGTCCGCCGGGTGGATCTCGAGAGGTGGCAGACAATCCGATATGAGGACGTCCTGCCGGACCTCTTTGGGCTCGAGAAGACCAAGGGTTGGATAGAGGTTTTCAGCACTGATCCGGATATTGTCGTGACTGCCAGAGTGGCCAACGTCGGTGGGGAGGGTTCCTTCGGTCAGACCGTTCCGCTGGTGGACGAGTCCAAGATGTTGCGGGTCACCCAGCTCCGGTTCTGGGACAGCAATAGACGCCTGGTCAATCTGGTGATGGTAAATGAGGACAACCGGGTCAATGTCGGCCTCGTCAACCTGGGTTCGGGCGAGGTGACGGTCGAGGTTACAGCGATTGCGCCTGGGGGGCTGTTCCTGGGGACTGTTGCGGTCGTTTTGGGTCCGTTCGAACACCGCCAACTCGATCGTTTGGCGACGGTGATTCCCGCGACCGACGGCGTCGGGCTCGTCTCTCTGTCGGTCGGGATCGAAAAAGACGACGGGACCAACGTCTACCAGCAAGGTGTCGCCGTCTACGCCAGCCGAGTGGACGAAACGACTGGTGATGCTGTGTTTATTCTGCCGTGATGGTGCGCGTGCATTGACGGGGCTTCAGAGGGTCTCAACGGATCCCTGGGGCCGTGAAAGCAGGCGCCGAATCGGCGGCATCAACCAGCAGTTGGCGGCCAATCGTCCGAGGACCAGGGCGGCAGCGGCGGCAGAGGCCCCTGCCAAGTCGAAGATCATGATTCCGACCACAAGACCGGCGACGACGCCGGTAATCTCCAAGGCCGAGGCCCAGGTAATCGGCGAAGTCTTCTTGAAGTGAACCAGTTGGGCGCGTTGCCAGGAGATCCAGACCGTCAGGGCCGGCATGATTGTCAGGATCCTAGCGGCCGGGATGGCAAAGGCCACGAGGTCACTCGACAAGCCCGCAACCGAGTGGAACCACCAGTGGGCCAGAGGCGTCCAGACGATCAGGCCCAGGCCTGTGAAGACTGCGACCTCCAGCAGGAAGGTGAAACGTCGAAGGGTCTCGTACCCCTCCATCCGGTCGCCGAAGAGAGCGATGGCGGTCTCCTGGAACGCAAGACCCAAGGCCCGGAAGATGAAGACCAGGGCATGGATCACGGGCAGCACCGCCAGGGACTCGAGTGGCGCCCGGCCGTGTCCGACGAAGAAGGTAACGATCGGCTGCACCCCAAGGCTCAAGAATGAGGTCAGAGCCAAAGGGGTGTAGAAGTCGACAATGGAACGATAGTGGAGGCCGGTGTCATCGATCGGTGTTTCCGCCAGTCGGCCGTCAAGGAGTTGCCTGATCAGTCGTCCGGTCAGCATCCGGGCGCCAATGGCCTCCGCCGTAACGCCGAGCGACAGAGCAGCCGCCCCGACTGCGGCGCCCTCGAGGTTTGTTCCGAGGACCAACGCAGCGGTCGAACTGGCCATTGTCACCATACGGAGGGCGGTTCCATAGGCGACCCGCCGCGTCATGCCGTTGCGAATCAAGATGCCCTGGTAGAAGCGGCGCAGTCCGATGGCGGCCGGCCAAGGCAGAAGCAGGGCCAGGGGAAGCCACGTCAATCGACCGACTGCCGGGTCGAGACCCAGGAGGCCGGAAATAACCCAGTGATGGACCGCCGGGACAAGCCCGATCAGCATGGTGAGGGTGATCATGACGTTGAGGGCCTGCGTGAAGTTGCGGAGCTTGAGATAGGTTTCTCGATTGCTGACCAGAGCCGTTGACGCAGCCATCATCATGATCACCGGCGCCTCGACGATCAGGGCAAAGGCAAAGGCGATGCCAAAGGCTGCCAAGTTGAGCTTGGGATCGGGCATGCGCGCGATGACGGCAGTCAGCAGCGGGCCCTCGACCGCCATCATCAACCATGTCAAAGCCAGGGGCGCCCAGAAAACTGAGGTCCGAGTCAGAGTAAGCCTTGGTGGTCTTGGTGAGGTGGTCATGATTATGGCGCGGCCGGCCGCGAGGATGGGGAGGGTAGCACTGTCAGGTTCGTAAGGCTGACAGGGTGAATGCCGAGGTTGTCAAGGATAGCTCAAGACGGGGTGAAAATCCTCCATACGTCGTAGCCCCCTCCGACAAGGGCTATTCGGCCGCTCCGGATTCTTCAGAGGAATCCTCGGGCTCAGCCCGAAGTAGTGCCAGCCCGGCGGTCAGCAGTGGCCCCATGAAGAAGATGATGACCATGGCGCGCCCCTTCCCGAAGGGGTCTGTAACCACCTCGTACAGGCCGAAGAAGTAGACGAAGAATGCCGAGAATCCAAGCAGCGCCAGACCGGCCACTTTGGGCCAACGCCCGGCGAGCCAGGCCATGGTGAAAAAGGGTACGATCAGCAGGCTCCCCATGAAGAGTCCCAGAAGGCCGCCCTCGTCGATAGTGCTGAGGATTACGAAAATCAGCCATGCTCCGCCGAAGATCAGCAGGATGCGGGTGGCCATTCGCCTCGCGCCCCAAAAAGCCAACAGTGAACTGAGAAGCCAGGTGAACCACAAAACCGCCAGGATCAGTTCGACCGGAGGACCTGGATCTCCGGTCATGGTTTCGTGTGAGCGATAGTACGCCATGAGCAGGAAGGCGATCAGCCCGGCGGCCAAAAAACCGTGGTAGCCGGCCCGCCGGGCGGCCTGCATCTGGAACTCGTCCTTGTCTTGGAGCAAGCCCAACTCACGGAGGATCCCGGGGCCGAAGGTTCCCAGGCCTACGAGGGCAATGAACCCCCAGTTGATTCCGCTCAGCAGGAAACCTGCTACGACGACTGCCCCTGCAATCAGGCCTGCGGGTGTCGGGCGCCTCCATGCCAAATTTGATTCACTCATCGTTCTCCCCCTTGTCGAGTTCGAAGAGATCCTCCACCGGGACTTCGAAAATTTCGGCCAGTTTGAGAGCTAGCCCCACCGAAGGGGCGTAGCGTCCCTTTTCGATCGAATGGATGGTCTGACGCGTGACGTCGATGCGGTCTGCCAGCTCCTGCTGAGTCATACCGTCAGCCAAAAGCCGGTGCCTCTTCAGGTGGCTGTGGATGTCGTAGCGGGGTTTCATAGAAGTATATGTATAGTTAACTTGTCACGATGTCAAGTTTATTTTACTCTCAGCCATGGGAGGCAGGCCTCGTTCTTGTTGGTTGTGCATTCTCTGGTGGCAATCCGGTTGAGAGATCGGCCTTGCGGCCTCGGCTGACATCGGCGAGAATCTCCACCGGAGGCGCATATGAAGAACAAGGGTCGGGTCGTAGTGGTGTTGATAGTGATGGTGATGGCGCTCGTCGTTATCTCGGCCCTGACGCTTCGGAGTCGTCTGAAGTGTGCCGGATTTCCGGGGCCGGGTGTCACGGCGGAAGAATTGCCGGCGGCGGCTTCAGCGGATTCGGTTCGGGTTGCCTTGTGGAATATCCGAAATTTTCCGCTGGACCGCCGGCCGCAGGATCCTGATCTTGGGTATTCAAGGAGGACCAACATCTGTGACCTCCAGGATGCCCTGCACGGCCTGGATGCCGATGTGATCGGGTTTGAAGAGATTACCGACACGCGGCGGTTTCCGCCGATTCTTCGGCGGGCCGGGGGTAGGAGGCAGTACCGATTGCGCTTCGGATCCCACGGTGGCCCGCATGGTCAGAAGATCGCCCTGGCGTGGGATGACGATCGCATCGAGATGGTCGGTGAACTTGAGGAAATCGCCGGTGTTGCGGTCACCGAGAGAAACAAACCGGCGTTGGTGGCAACATTTAGTACGCGGCAGGATCCGTCGCTGGAATTCACCGTCATCCAGGTGCACCTTGCGGCTTCTCCGAGAGGTTTCTCTTCTCGCAGGCAGCAGTATCAGGCCCTTGCCGACTGGATTGATGAAAACGCCCTTGGTGCCGAGCGCGCCAATCTGATTGTCCAGGGTGACTTCAACGTCACCGGTTGGGAGGGCGGATCCCAGGCCGAAGAGCTGGCCTTGCTGGACGACTTGATGCGCGGCGTGGGCCTGAGGCGGTCACCGAACGCCAATGGGTGTACAGAATATTGGGAAGGTGGAGGTCGATGGGACGGGATCCAGGTCCCGTCACTCTTGGATCTGGTTTATCTCAAGGGCTTCGAGGATCGCCAGGTGACGAGCCCTGAGTCCTGGTTGCACTGTAAGAGATACAACTGCGGCGAAATGGTCTCGAGGGCGGGCGAGGAGGACGGCACCTTCTGGGATGTGTCAGATCATTGTCCCGTAACGTTTGAGATAAGATCTGGGTCCTAACCCGCACTTCTCACCAGTGTCCGGTTGCAAGGCGCGAACCACAACGACCTTCGGCGCTTTCTCGATTCGCTCGCTCCAGC
>CBDTUG010000134.1:0-5518 GCA_965363555.1 uncultured Thermoanaerobaculia bacterium | reverse complement strand
ATGTCTTCGGTTTCGGATTGCACGCTACCGATCAGGCAGAGATGTCCACATATGCTCAATTTCATTCAGCCGGGTGGCCGGCTCAGTTGACACAAGGGGTCATTACAGCGATTTCGCAGCGCCTGTCGCTTCCGTCGGCAGAAGACTCCATCGGATTGGACTTACTGGGTATCGACCGTTTGGGTTTCGACCTGGGCCAAGGCACCTTGAACATCGTCGGCACATGGAGCAAGGACCCGATCACGGTTGATTTAAGTCGGGAAAAACCTCGATTCAACGGAGGCCTGGGAACGGCCACCGTCATAGCCGCCGAATCCGAGCAGGGGCAGCGTCAGTACATCGTGAGAGTTCCTGTTGTACCGGAACATCGCCTTCAATTGGAATTTTTTCAACCTTCAACGGCCGAAATTTCGGTTGAATTTCAAGAGTCAGGGTGGGGCCGCCCCGGAGCCCTGCAAGCTTCTTGGCTTGGTGCGCCCGATGAGGAGCTTCAGTTGGTCCTCCAAGAAAACGGGGTGCCCGCCGCCTCCTGGGTCTTCGCCGAGACCATCGTCGGACCGGAAGGTAAAGTTTCCCTCGAGTTACCCGCCAGAGCAATGGAGTTGGCGCTGCAACTTCGCAAGCCTGTCGGTCTGGGTGACGGCATTATTGCGGCGGTCGTATTTGAATCTCCTGGACGCAGCATAAGCTTGGAAGCGCCCGCGGAAGCCGCGGCCGGAGGGTCCGCAGTGGTTTCGTGGCATGGTGAAAGTTATCCGGGGGATGTGGTTACCCTCGTGCCGGCCGATGCCCCGCCGGAGAGGCTCGGAACAACCATCGAGGCCGTCGATGGTTCGCCCGGGGAATTCCTCATACCCTTTGATCAGTGCTCCTACGAGTTTCGTTACCTCGGCGGAAGATCATTCGAGGTTCTGGCTCGTTCGCCCATGGAGGTGAGGGCACCAGGCGCTGGACTCATGGCCCCGTCGATTGAGGCCGGGGCACAGACAATCGACGCGCGATGGTGGGGTCCGGCCGGAACGTTCGATGTCATCGCCCTGGTTCAGGAAAATGCTGAGGGCTCCGACTACCTCGACTGGGCCTCCCCGGCGGACGGCAGTCCCGCCCGCCTCCGAATGCCGCAGGAACCGGGAAACTATGAGATCCGCTACCTCACTGCAGGCCAAGAAATCGAAGCCTCCCTGCCCCTGAAGGTCAAAGAGGTTGCCGTCTCGATCGACGTTCCAAAAACTGTTCGAGTTGGCGAACGCCTGAGAGTGGCATGGTCTGGCCCCAACGACCTTGACGACTTTCTGATCCTGGTCCGAAAGGGCGAAAGAATCAGCCGTCACCTTGATTTCGTCTTCGTTTCCGAAGGCAGCCCGACCAGCATGGCCGCCCCCCGCCGGCCAGGCGTCTACGAAGTTCAATACATCACCACCCAACCACAACGGGTCGTCATGTCGGTCACCGTTAAGGTGGTCGAGTAACCGATCGCCCTGGAAAACGTAAGTAAGACTCATGAAATATCTGCACCTCATTTTCACTCTCCTGGTTTTGGTTCTGACACCTGGCATCGCATCGGCCACCAAGGCGCCGCCACCGTTGGCGCTCTTGGTCGAGGTCGAAGGATTGGGTCACGGCCAGACAGGGACCGTGATGGGAGTCGTCATACAGATTGCCCCCGAAGACGTTGAACGAGCGGGCGAACGGATTCGCGTCGTCACTTCATTGACCGTCAACAAGGTTCTGGCGGACCGGCAAAGTGCCGTCGTCGAGTTGAACGCCGACGGCAGCGTCATGCTCTATCGGGACTGGCAAGTTGGAGATCATTCCCTCAAGGTCGTGGTTGCTACGATCGACGGCGGTATCGGAGGATTCTGGCGCGGAACGATCACGATTCCAGAAATGGAAACAGCCTTCGAGAGTTCGGACGACGCCCCGGTCGAGGCCATCGCCCTCTCGGTAACCGCGCCAGCCGAGGAGGCCGTTCGATTCAAACCGCCGCCGGACAAGGGCGGTATCGGGGCCTTGCAGTTGGAGGTCGAGGCGCCGGATGGCACGGCTTCGGTCGAATTCCTCAAGGACGGCGTGTCGATGGTGCGCCGCAACCGGCCACCGTGGACCTATTCCATATCTCTAGGAGAAATCATTCGGCGAACACAGGTCCGCGCAATTGCCCGGAACCGGAAGGGGCGATACCTCGGCGAAGACGCGCTGATCCTCAATAACCCGACCGGGAGAATCGGCGTGGAGATTCTCCTTGGCCCCGATGACGCTATCGTGGATGGCGCCCGACCGGTCACGGTGGCGGTCACTGGAGGCGTAGGGCGGATTCACCAGGTCACACTGAGCCTGAACGACACCATGTTCGCACGATGGCCCAACTGCCCCTGTATCACCCAAGTCCCACTGGCCGATCTCCAGCAGGCAACCATTCTCGCGGCCGAGGCCGTCGACTCCAATGGTTCCAGGGGTGACGCGGTGATCGCCCTCGGAGGTGGTGGCGGATCGTTCTCAGGCTCGGTTCGAGTCGAACTCGTCGAGCTTCCTGTAACCGTCCTGAATCCACAATTGACACCAGTCACCGGACTCGGGCCTGAGGCATTCCGTATCCTTGAGGACGGCGAACCGGTGACGATCGAGGGTTTCGGAACGACGGTCGACCTCCCGCTTTCGCTGGCTCTGGCCATTGACACCTCCGGCTCGATGACGGAGAACTTCGAGAGGGTCCGCCGAGCCGCCAGGGCGTTCACCTCCGATTTGATGCAGGACGGTGATGAGGTCGTCGTCTTGACCTTCGCGTGGGAAGCGAAAGTCCGTTTGCCCTGGACCGAAAAAGCCGAGGCTCTTGACGCCAAACTCGACCGGATCGTGCCGGAAGGGGGCACGTCTCTTCATGATGCCGTGGTTCGGTCGCTCGAGCAATTTCGGGGCCGGCGGGGACGGCAGGCGCTGGTCCTGCTGACCGACGGCGAAGACACCACCTCCCGGACCGGCTGGGAACTGGCCAAACGTTACGCTCACACGATGAGAGTGCCGGTTTACCCCATTGGTCTGGGTTTGGGCAAACTTGACTACTCGGCCCGCAAGACCCTGAAACGACTTGCTGAAGAAACCGGAGGCGAGGCCTTCTTTCCGAAGACCGTCGACGACCTCGGAGTCGTCTACGACCGCATCGGTCTGCTTCTACGAAGCCAGTATCTGGTCTGGTACTCGTCCGGATCAGCCAAGAGCGACGACCAGTTTCGAGCCATCGCAGTCACAGTTCCCGACCAACCCGAAGTGACGATCAGAACCATCAGGGGCTATTACCCGGGGAAATAGGGTACGAATACCAACGTCCAACGCTTAACATCGAAGGAATACCCCCGCAGAACTACCGACAAGCCAACAATCATCCCCTCTTCTGGTTCAGAGCCTCCGATTTCAAAGTTGGAAATTGGCTTTGAACGTCGGTATTCAATCCCCCTCAACCTGGTCAGCCATTTCCAGCCGGGCTCGCTCTCGTTCGTTTGAGATGACTGTATCGGCAGCTCGCTGCATGAAAGCGAACCGTTTGAACATCTTGTTGGTCTGCTCTTCATGCTCCGACACGGTCGTTTCGTCTTCAGGTTCGAAGAAGCATGTCGGGTCTTCCGCCATGACGTCACCGTTGTAGTAGTAGGCCATAGCCCGACACCCGCCACAGGTGAACTTGTAGCGGCAGCGGCCGCACTTGCCCTGCAACTGCTCGCGGTCGAGAATTCGCTGGAAGGTCTCCGATGTATCGACGATTTCGTGCAGGCTCTTCTCCATCACGTTACCGCAGTTGACGTCGTCCAGCATGATCGCGCAGGGAGCAACGTCACCCTCGGCAGTCATCGCCAACCACGTCCCGCACCAGCATCCGATCGACGGGTTCTGGGGCACAGTAACATTCCTCGACCCCTTGGAATACCGCTCGTGAACCTCAGGGCTCAGAAAGAAGGGCGTGTAGGAAATGTAGCCCAAAGGGTGTTTGCGCAACTCAGGGTGAATGAAACGCTCCATATGATCGGAGGTAAATCCCAACTCTTCTCTGAAGGCATCTCCACTCCCGCGCGGCGTGAACGGCGAGCGGTTGTATGGGATGTTCTTTTTCTCCAACCAATCCAGGGTCGAACCCAGAGTGTCAAAATTGTGTTTTCCGATTGTAACGACCACGTTCCGTCTGACCTCCAACTGCTCACAGAGGTCAAGCACATCAAGGGCGACGTTGCAATCAATGTCGCGGGTCTCGATGTTTTTCTCGTCAATCGAGTTGATGCCAACGGCAATGACGACCGTGTTCCCACTGGCCTTCTTCAGCTCCATCAACTTGTCCCGGTCCATGTAGGCGCCGTTGGTCGTTACGATTGAAGAGTAGCCATATGCTGTCGCTTTGTGGACCAATTCGATCGCATCGGGTCTGAGGATGAACTCGCCGCCTGACCAGGTGATCGTATCCAGCGAAATCTCCTTGCCGCCCTTGAATACGTGCTCCTCAATTTCCTCAGTCGTCAGCTGCTTTTTCAGGCTCTTTGCCACCAACGGCTTGTTGTTGGAGGAGGCCATGCACATAGGGCAGGAGAAATTACAATCCCGGGTCGCCTCGAAAAACAGGGTCTTGAATGTATAGGTCGGCCCCGCACTCATGAACTGGCTTCCTCGTCGTTCTCGGCCTCACACAACTCGAAGAGCTGCCGATCCGGAGTCAATAAAAAGGCGAAGCGCCGAAACCCGTGGCAGCGCATTTCGAACCGTCTGAACGGCAGGCACTTGTTCTTTCGAAGGATACGAATGGCAGCATCGATATCGTCGACCTGATAACAGATGTGGTAGGTCCCAGCGCCGGTTCGCTCGAGAATGGCCTCGACGGGGTTCTGATCCCCCACCCCTTCCACCAACTCGATCATTACTCCGGGGTCAGCTCTCACGAAACAGACGCGAACCTGTTCGGGCGGCACGTCGATCGGAGGGGCCACCTGCTCAAATCCGAAGAGACCAACATAATATTCCAGAGCCTTTTCAATGCTCGGAACTGCCACCCCTACGTGATGGAATTTCATCCCCAGAGTGTGCAACGGCAGAGCCGAACGCAGAGGTGGCTCAGTCAATCTCAATCCACCAAAACTGCCGGAAACACCTTCCAAATCCGCCATACAGCGGATGTTAGCACGGGAATGCTGCGACACGTACCGGCGTTGCACCGAAGGAGAATTTCACGGCCTCACGAAAAGGAACCCACTATGAAACTCTACAAAGTTCTGCCTGACCTGTCGCGTTCGAACCACATGGCGATCTGGCAGAAAGCCCTTCGCCAGCAATGGTCCGCCGAGGACCTGGACTGGTCACGGCCGCAACGGATTCATTCATCTCACCTGAAAGACCAGATGGCGAGGGTCCTGACCCCGGTCTTGATGGGTGAGCAGGCAGCTCTGTATTCAGTGTCCGGCCTGATTCCGGTCCTGGGCTTGAATGGCGAGGTCGAGAGTCAGTTCTACCTGACAACATGGGCTGTCGACGAGGCCCGCCACCT
>CBDTUG010000133.1:0-5569 GCA_965363555.1 uncultured Thermoanaerobaculia bacterium | reverse complement strand
GACGATGGTGTGGACCTCAGTTCCCTCGGGAAAATCCGAAGGGGGCTCATAGGGCGTCCAGTGGTCACCCACCAGGTGCAGAGGCTGCGGTGGTGGGGCAACAGACTGAGACGCCGCAAAAGACGAAAGAAAAGCCAAAACGGCGACAGCAACCGACAATTTGATCTTCATATTCCATCTCCCAACTGGAAGCACAATTTCAGGGTACTGTACGCCTGCAAATGCGTCAATCCTCAGTCCTTACTCGCAAGCTCACTGAGGTTCTTCTGCCGGTGGTGCGTCATCCGACGCCGCTTGAGCCTTCTTGGCCTTTTGTTGTTTCTCTTCGATCATCTTCCGGAAATATTCTTGAGCATCTTCTAATTCCCCCTGGACTTTCTCCAAAAGGGCATCGGCTTCGTCCATACGTTTGAAATCCGGGTAGTGTTCTTTGAGGTATTCCACACGCCATTGCGCGGCCCTCCATCTTTTGTTCCTTGCGTAGAACTCGGCAGTGATCAACTCATGCTCGGCCAGCACATCGAGCAACTGTCCGATACGCTGCTCGGCCTCCTCGTAGTACTGGGAGTCCGGGTACAGGATCAGCAGTTGTCGGTAGGCGTTGAGGGCCTCTTCGACGGTCGACAGGTCACGATCCGGCCTCATTTGCCGAGCCGAATAGGTCTGACCGACCATCAAGAGAGCGTAGTCCCGATCGGGATCATTGGGATAACGATTGGCGAAATCTCGGTAGCGTAGCCGGGCCTCGGTCAGGCTTGCCGTATCTTTTTTAACAGCAAAGGTGTCCGCGACACGCAGGGCGGCCTTGTGTCCCATCGGGTCGTTGGGAAAGGTGTCGTAGACGAAGCTGAAGTAGTTGCGGGCTTCTTCGGTCTTGCCGGCGGCATACAGTATTTCCGCCTTCTCGAAGATCTCGCTCTTGTTCATGTCGGTCAACTCGGTCAGCAATTCCTCTTCTTGGGAGGTGCTGGAACATCCAACCAGCGTGGCGGTGACCAGAGACAGCAGCACCAGACGGCGCATATTGATCATATCGTTTCTCCTTGTGGCCCGGGACTCTCAGCCCCGGAAGCCCGCAATTCTGAGAGGGCGGCCCGACGGTCGGTCCGGCCGAATACGCTTGAGCCGGCCACCAGCGTTGTGGCGCCCGCCTGTACCAGGGGCCCTATCGTATCCGTATCAACCCCGCCGTCAACCGAGATGTCCAAGACCTCCCGGCCGGCCATTGCACGCAGCCGAGCAATCTTCGACAGGGTGTGAGGGATGAACCGTTGCCCACCAAATCCAGGATTGACCGACATCACGAGCACAAAATCGACCGACGTTAGAATCTCCTCGAGAAGGCTGATCGGCGTCGACGGGTTGAGTGCAACGCCAGGCGCCATACCCAAATCGCGGATAGTTGACAGCGTTCGGTGGAGGTGAGGACAGGCTTCGACATGGACCGCAACTCGGGCGACGCCGGCTGCTGCCAGCGGGGAGAGCAACGGGTCAGCATCGGTCACCATCAGATGGGCATCGAGGGGCAGGGTCGTGGAGCCCGCCAGGGCAGCAATGACCGGCGGCCCAAAAGTTAGATTGGGAACGAAGTGCCCGTCCATGACATCAAGGTGGAGAAGGTCAGCCCCCCCCTCCTCGACCTCGGCGATTTCACGGTCGAGCCGAGAAAAATCGGCCGACAGCAGCGAAGGTGCCAAACGAAACATCATCGACTAGTCCACAGTGTGATGATATCGGACCGCGAAAAAGGGCTTCCGGCCGGCGGATACTGCCGCAGGACCCGTCCCGAGGTGATGCCCGGGTAATCGACCTCGTGGATTCGGCCCACACGGAACCGATGCTGATCGCAGAACCTCCGAACGGCTGTCAGCTGTTGCGACAGCAGGGACGGCATGACCCAGAGGGTCTGGGTAGAATTTCGGTTGGTCAAGAGATCAACCTCGGTCCCGGGCAGGACCGTCTTGTCGATTGCAGGATTGGTCTCCAACACAACGTCGGCGCCACCTTGGGCAAAGACCTCAGCCCGTCCCCGGGGCTTCAGGCCGACGTTTTCCAGTGCACGAATGGCCATCTGAGGACTCTCCCCTCGGACCGACGGAACCTGAACCTGCTCATTCCCAAGACTCCGGCTGACCCGAACAATACCACCAGTCTTGACGTGGAACCCCGGCAAGGGATTTTGTGCAGCCATCAGGCCCGGCGCCACCGAGGCACTGAAGACCCCGGCTTGGTCATATTCGACGACCAGTCCGATGTCGTGAGCCTGCCGCTCGGCCTCCTCCTCCGACAGACCTCGCAGCTCCGGAACCGAGACTGTTCCCAAATGCACGGTGTAAACCAGTGAGAACCACCCGGTAACTCCAGCAGCCAGGAGAAAGAGACCCGCGATAAACAGTCGTCCGATCATCGGCGTGAATCTAACACGGAGCGAGGCGTCGGCCATCCCGTACCTTCTTCAGCATCAACCGCGCGAGAACATCTGATAGATATTCTCGGGCAGGATCTTGATGATATCGTTGAACAAGACCACCACCATCAACAGGATCAGGGCCACGAATCCGACTTCCAGAATGCGCTCCTTGACCTTGAGAGAAAGGTCCCGCCGCCTGACGCTTTCGAATACGAGAATCGTGAGATGGCCCCCATCTAGGACCGGGATCGGCAGGAGATTAAAGATTCCCAACTGCAGGGAGATCACACCCATCAACCAGATCAGCGAGTGGATCCCAGCCTTGGCCGCCTCCCCGGAAATTCGCGCGATATCGATGGGTCCGGAAACCTGCGCCAATGGCGCTTTTCCTGTGAACAACCGGCCAAGAACCCGGAAAGTCTCCCGAGTCATGCGTCTGCATTCGGTGACGGCGGCACCAACGGCCGCAATCGGCCCCAGTTTCTGAAGCTCTGATGGAAAGACCATCGCGATACCGATCTTGCCTTCCCCACCGTTATTTCTGGGGGTTAATGTCATCGTTTGACGGGTGCCGCTGCGATCAACCACCACATCAAGTTCTTCCCCGGGCCGCGGGCTGATCAGTCGAATCAAATCGTAAAATTGATCGACCTGCTGACCATCGATTGAGAGAATGACATCCCCGGATTCGATGCCGCCGGTTTGGGCAGGAGCGCCAGGCATGAGGCGAACAACCTCCGCTCCCAGCGGCGGAAGGATGCCGGAATAGCCGAAACCGTACCTCGTTATCTTCTCCGGTGTCAGGGAGATATCGATCGTGGCGTCTGCCCGCTGAACCAGCAGTTGAACCTCGCGACCGCCGGCCGAGAGAATTGACCCCTCCAGGTCCTGCCAGGTTTCCATCGTCTGGCCGTCGATCGACAGCACCTGGTCACCGACCGCGATGCCTGCCGTCGTGCCGGGTGACCCGGGCTCGACCCATCCAACGACCGGCGCCTCGGATCGGTAGGTCGGAATCTCAACACCGATCATGAAAGCACCAGCAACGAAGACCACGGCGGCCAAGACGTTTGTGATCGGTCCACCGAAGAGAATCAAACCTCTCTTCCAGCGGGGCAACAACTCAGGTTCCGAGTCGTCGCTACCGGTGGTCAAATCGGTTTCGTCAGGGCCCAATCCGACGATTCGTACGTAGCCCCCAAAAGGAATCAGACTGAGGCGAAAATCAGTTCCGCCGCGCTCAAAGCCCCAAATACGCTTGCCGAAGCCCACCGAAAAAACCTCGACCGGCGCTCCGACTAAGCGGGCCATTAGGAAATGGCCGGCCTCGTGGAGCACAACAAGAACACCGAGGACAAAGAAGAATGCGAGAATACTGACGATCATTGACGACTCCAAAGAGTTGGCCCAACAGCCAACCGAGAGGCTCCGGTGTCGGCAGATTCAGCTGCCATGACCGGGCCATCAGATCATTATAACAATTTGGGCCCTTGGTGTATTCATCGTGGGTCATTTGCACTTCGAACGGCCTGAAGTCTGAAGTGATATCACAGGTCACAG
Organism: uncultured Thermoanaerobaculia bacterium; assembly: GCA_965363555.1. Taxonomy (GTDB): domain Bacteria; phylum Acidobacteriota; class Thermoanaerobaculia; order Thermoanaerobaculales; family Sulfomarinibacteraceae; genus DAOWGJ01. The sequence continues at coordinate 1,599 of CBDTUG010000133.1, read as the reverse complement.
GTCACAGGTTTCAGGTTTCAGGAAACACGATGCACCCTGCAATTTTGAGACCTGAAGCTTGAGACCTGAGACCCAACGCCCGGGGAGGCACTTTGAGTCTTTGCTGTGTTGGCCCATCAAAAGCTAGCGGTTTTGCAGTCTGAGGATTTCTCCAGCACGCCGCCGTCCCTCCTCGTCGGCAGCCAGTGCCTGCTCGAGGTCGGTCAGAGGCTGATTCTGAGACATCCACTGGTCCATCACAGCCTCCACGGTCACGGTGATATCTGAAAAAACGCAGGCACCCTCGAGGAAGGCTGCAACGGCGACTTCGTTGGCCGCGTTCATCACGGCCGGCATCTCGCCGCCGGCCTCCAGGGCAAGGCGGGCCAACCGGAGGGCCGGAAACCGAATGGGGTCCGGCGCCTCGAAGGTCAACTGCGCCACCTGCGCCAGATCTAGGGCGGGCAGGGGCGAAAGCAGACGGTCGGGCCACGCCAGGGCATACATGATCGGGAAGCGCATGTCGTTGACCGACAACTGGGCCATCAAGGTACCGTCAACATATTCCACCAGGGAATGAACCAGGCTTTGAGGATGGACCAAGACGTCTATCGCCTCAGAAGGCACACCGAAGAGGTGGTGGGCCTCGATGATTTCGAGCCCCTTGTTCATCATCGTTGCCGAATCAACGGTGATCTTGGGGCCCATCTTCCAAGTCGGGTGGTTGAGGGTCTGCTCGAGCGTCGCTCGTCCTATCTTCTCGGCCGACCAGGTCCGGAAAGGCCCTCCCGAGGCTGTCAGGATCAGGCGCTTGACCCGGTCAGCTGGGCCGACGCGAAGGGCCTGATGGATGGCGTTGTGTTCGCTGTCGACCGGCAAAATATCAACGCCGGCCTCGGCCGCTGCCGCCATCACGACGTCACCGGCAACCACCAGAGTCTCCTTGTTGGCCAGGGCGATGTTCTTACCTGCGCGGATCGCCGCCAGCGTTGGCGCAAGACCGACCGAGCCGACCAGTGCGGCGACGACCGTGTCCGCTGTGCCGGTACAGGCAATTTCTTCGAGACCTTCGGGGCCTGAGGTGAAGCGGGTCGCCGGGAACTCCCCCGCCAAGGCCGTCGCATCTTTTTGATGACGGACCGCGACAACTGACGGTCGATGAACGGCAATCTGTGGACGCAGGACCTCCAGATTCTCACCCGCAGCCAGGGCTTCGACCCGGTAGCGATCCGGGAAGGCCTCGACGACGGACAGGGTCGAGGTTCCAATCGAGCCCGTGCTGCCGAGCACGGCCAATCGTTTCACGGTGTCAGCCTCCATTTTCCCCATCTCGTTGCCGGGCAAGGGTTTCATTGGAATGGAATGGGGGTCAACAGGCCCATAACCACCAAATAGAGGAGGACCAGTGGCGCCGAAAAGAGCAGGCTGTCCGTCCGGTCCAAGAGTCCACCATGACCCGGAATCAGGGACGAGGAGTCCTTGACGCCGGTATCTCTCTTGAACAGCGACACAATCAGGTCCCCGATCGGCGCCGTCACTGCGAGGACTGCGGCCAGACCAAAGATGTGGGGCCAGTCGAAGGCCAGGGGCACCAGCGAATTGAAAATGGCGGCGGCCAAG
>CBDTUG010000132.1:0-5573 GCA_965363555.1 uncultured Thermoanaerobaculia bacterium | reverse complement strand
GGCCATCGGTGATGAGGGACATTCCGTCGGTGGAGTTCCAGTAGGACGGCGCACTCATCTGCCCGCCGGGGATATCGATTGTGCCGTAGCCGACGACGGCATCTCCGTTGTCGTTGATCCCTTTGCCGTAGGAAAAATCCTCATAGGGCGGGATACCGCCAAGATCGATGATCTCCCCGTCCCGCCAGATCACAGCGTGGGGGACATGATGGCAGGAAAAACCGTCGTACCAAGTGGATTCGGCTACGCCGACCACATCTCCGCGCTCGTTGATCGCCGTCGCATTGGAGTTGGCGGCGCAGTTGGGGTGGGCTTCGAGAGCCGGAAGTTCGACGATTTCATATTTTGTTGGCGCTTCGGCGGCGACGTTGGCTGAAACCAACAGGGCGACGCCGAAAGCCGCGAGAATGAAAATTTTGGAAAAACTCAGCCGATTCATGTGGGGCCTCCCTACCAAGGTCCGTATCTAATCTCGCGTATTGGGAGAAGCAGCACAATTGGACCTTGGTCCTATATCTTTGCCGGCATTCCGACAGCTGAAATTTACGGTTGCACTACTGACCATCCGTCGGTGGTTCCAGATTCGAATCCATCTTCGAAGAGAACCGGGGTCATCAGATAGCCCCTGGTCAGGCCGTTAAAGAGCCCGGTCCCTGTGATTTGCCGTGAGTTGTTGATCTCGAAGGCCCCACTGAGTAACCACTGGGCTTGATCTTCCGGACTCAACAGATCAGCCAGCCTGACGCGATCAGTGTTGCCGCCAAGTACGTCAAACGCGACCCAAGCGATGGCTGGTTCGGCAGCGGCGGACACATCTCTTCCCACGGCGTCGCCTAGGTCATTGATGTGCTCCGCCCTGCAGTAGGCATAATTGGGGCTAAAGACCTGGGCAGGGAGGTCGATGCGGCCGCCCTCAGCGGGCCAGATCGTTGGGTAGATGAAGTTGTCGTAGGCTTCCATCCAACCCGCGACGTCGCCACCGTCGTTGAGTCCGTAGGCGTCAGAGTGGCGATATGTCACATCGTGGAGATCCTCGATAGTGTCGGTCGAAGAATCGTAGCGAAATGCGTGCAACATGAGATCGGCACGCCTTGCCGCTCCAACAACGATGCCGTTGTTGTTGATTTCCCACGCGTCCGAGCTGTAACCCTCCGGTGAGTCATCGAACTCGATCAACTTCAGCCCTGTGGTTTCGTCCCAGAGATAGGGGCGGCCCCCGTACGTGACGGCTACCTGGTGGGCGTTGTTAACTCCCCATGCCCAACCAGGGGATGATTCGCTTCCTTCGCTTATCTGGATCATACCGCTCGTCTCACTCCAGAAAAAGGGGGCGCCCACCCAGCCGCCTCCTGGATAAGGGGCCATGGCCCAGCCAACCACGGCATCGCCGAGGTCGTTCATGCCCTTGCCAACGCTGTGGTTATCCGATGGGGGGATTCCACCGAGGTCGATGATCTCACCGTTCCGCCAGATCACGGCATGATCATCGGAATGGCAGTAGGTGTCGTACCACGTGAATTCGGCCACACCAACCACATCTCCACGCTCATTGATCCCCGTAGCGTTGGAGAGAGCCGGACAATCCGGGTGGGATTCTAGCGGTGGAAGTTCGACAATTTCGTATCTCGTTGGTGCTTCGGCGGCAGCGAGGGCTGAAACCAAAAGAACCCCGACGAGAGCTGTGAAAATGAAGATAATTGAAAAACCGGGTCGTTTCATTTGGGTCTCCGAATCAGTTTCAGTTGCGATATGGGGAGCAGCGGGGTGGGGGCGAACTTGGGCCATGACCCAACGAGAATTCTTTTGGATACTGGTGCTGGTCCATCGAGATGTTCGTTGGAGGTGGCTTGGTGTTGCTGCGCTGATTTTCGGTTTTGATGACAATATTGTCGACAGCGACAACCCACGCTCGCGGTGGATCGTCGATAGGTGGCGCGCCCCACCACAGTTCAATTCGATCAACACTGGTAATAACGTCGTTCCAGTTGACGCCGGGCCGAAAGGTCATGGGATCGGCCGCATGTCCGCCCGTCCACCCGTTTGGCAGCGAGGCCGTATCCTCACTGGGGATCTCGAAACGGAATTTCAGCCAACCCTCCGCCGAGCATGGCGCAATTAACAAGCCCGAGTAGTCATCCCAAAGGTAGGCGAAATTGTCGTCTGCCGGATCGTTCGGTGTGCCTGCGTTCGACCGGAGCACGATGGTGAAGGGCAGACCGCAGCCTGCGGGTTCTGACCGTGTTGTTCTCGCGTCGACCTCGATAGCTGTTACGCCGGCGGCGCGAAAATCGCCGTTCCCCGGCATCTCGGTGTGACCGGCGGTGCGGACAACCGGCGTCGACGTGATGGCGGCAACTTCGAGGCTGCAGATTCGATCTGGAGATCGCACCATCGTCTGTAGGCCGGCGCGGAACCCCCAATCAGTGAGCTCTGCGCATCCGTCAATGTCAGCTCGTTGATCCTCGGCTGCAAAACCCACCACCGCGGCGGTCAATATGAGAACGAACGAAATTACCGGCCACAGAAAGAACCTCTGTGGCTCTGTCGAATCTCGAACGCTGCGGATTGAAATCAAGGTATTCATTGGTCCCACTCAATTAATAGTGTTTTGATTGAAATATCACAATTGGACCTTGGTCCTATTCGTCTTGACTGCCCGTCGGCCGGACGTCATGCTGTAATGAAGTTAGATGTTTGTTTTTTGGGTGTCATACCGCCACGAGAACCTCGTGCCGAAAGCGGCCGGTCCAACAAAGACCGGAGCATTCCTGTTGGGTTGGGCGTTCCTGTGCCTGCTGGGAGTTGCTACCGGCGTCTGCGCGCAAGCGGATCCTGAGGCCCTGCGCGCGGAATTGGCCGGGACCCAAGGCTCAGAACGGCTCGCTATCCTCAACCGGCTTTCTCAGGCTGTTGCCGCGCAATCACCTTCTGAAGCATTGGACATCTCTGATGAAGCGATGGCGCTTGCTCAGCAACTGGGGGAAAAACAGGGCGAGGCCGACGCACTCAATAACCGCGGAATCGCGCATTACTATCTTGCCGATTACAACGAGGCTCGGGAGAGCTACGAATCCAGCTTGTTGATATCCGAAAGCCTCGACTATAAACTCGGTATCGCCAACTCCCTCAATAATCTGGGCATTATTCACTGGATTTGGGGCGAGTTTGACCAGACTCTTGACTATTACCTTCGAACTCTTGAGATCCGCCGTGAATTGGGAGACGAACAAGGGATGGCCAAGGCCTTTAACAACCTGGGGAGCGTCTCTTACGCTTCGGAAGATCATAAAAAGGCGCTTCAGTACTATGTTGAGGCTTTGGCGATTTACCGTCGTCAGGGAGACCAGGATCTGATAGCGAGCTCCCTCAATAACATCGGTCTTGTCCACATTGAACTTGAGAATTACGAAGAGGCAACAAATTATTTTTCCCGCGGTCTGAGTATTTCAGAATCCATCAATAATCTGTCGAACCAGGCCTATTCCCTGACACACCTCGGAAGGGTCGCGGGGGACAGTGGTGACCATGACCAGGCTATTGATTATTATCGGCGAGCGCTCGCATTACGGGAGGCCACCGGAGATCGCCGAGGAGTCGCCGTGTGTGAACACAACATCGGCGTGGTTCTGTTTCAGGCTGGTGAGATAGAAACTTCTCTCGACCATCTGAAGGCTTCTCTTGCGATTGCCGAAGAGATTAACCTCAAGCTGATTGTCAGAGATAACCATATGGCGTTGTCAGAGTCTTATGCGGCAAGCGGGGAGTTTCAAAAGGCGCTCGACCACCATCGACTCTTCAAGGAGATCAACGACGAGACCTTCAACAGCGAGAGTGCCAGGCGCATCGCCGAACTCGAAACTCGATTTGAATTAGTGGAAAAAGACAGTGAAATCGAAAAACTGCAACAGGAACAAGAGAGGCAACGCCTCGTTCGAAATGCAATGTTTGCCGGGTCGGTGGCCCTGTTTTTGATCGTAGTCTTGCTCTACAACCGTTATCGACTCAAGATCCGGGCGAATCGGGTGATCCGGGAACGTAATACTGCTTTGGAAAGGGCTCGAATCGAACAGGATCGTGCTCACCGTGTCGAGCTCTCCCACGTCGGCCGCGTCGCCACCATGGGTGAGTTGACCGCAGCCATTGCCCACGAGCTCAAACAACCACTGACGGCCATCTTGACCAATGCGCGAGTCGGTCAAAGGCTGCTGGCGATCGATCCCCCTGACCTCGACGAAGTTGTCGGCGCCCTGGAAGATGTAGTAACAGGGACAGAACGATCCAGGGACCTCCTGACGCGGCTCGGGGATCTGGTCCGGCGGGGTGAGATCACGCGGGAAACGCTGGACCTTAACAAAACTTTGTTGGGCATTGAATCCATAATCAGCGCCGAGACAAATCTGGCTGGGGTCACGCTCGAGTTAGCCCTGGATGATGATATTCCTCCGGTGACCGGGGACCGGATCCAGCTTCAACAGGTCCTGATAAATCTGGTCCAAAATGGGGTGGCCGCGATGAACGATCGCGAGCTGACCCCTCGAACGATCACTATCTCATCGGCGTTTGAGGAGGGTTCAAGGGCGGTCGTGGCGGTCCGTGATCACGGGCCGCCGGTCAACGATGAGACCGTTCGGAAAATGTTCGACCCGTTTTTTTCAACCAAAAAGGAGGGCCTCGGGATGGGGTTGTCCATCTGCCAGACTATGATCGAAGCTCACGGTGGAAAATTATGGGCCGAACATAACCCAGAAGGTGGTCTGACGGTGAAGTTTGCGCTCCCTGACGAGGGGACCGACCCATGAGCGAGGGAATTGCGGTCTTCGTAGTTGATGATGACGAGCTGGTGCGGCGGGCCGTAACCCGGTTGCTCAAGTTAGATGGCTACAAGGTTGAGTCGTTCCCATCACCGCAGGCGATTCTCGAGGCCGGCACGGCAGACTCGGCGGCCTGCCTGGTTCTCGACCTTCGCATGCCGGGCCTCAACGGCCTCGAGTTGGTGGAAGAACTTCGACGTCGGGGCGTCACGACTCCCGCTTTGTTTGTTACAGGTCATGCCGATGTGCGGACGAGCGTTCAGGCTATGAAGGCAGGGGCCGTCGAATTCCTCGAAAAGCCTTTCGACGACGAGGCCCTGCTTCAAGCTGTTCGAGAGGCTGTTGAAAAGAATCGGACGGAACGAGTGGACCGTGAAGGCCGGGAGGACATCGAAGGACGGGCAGCATCGCTGACCGGCCGCGAACGAGAGGTCTTGGCCCTCGTGGTCCAGGGTTTGCTCAACAAACAGATCGCCGGTCAGCTCGGGATCGCCGAGAAAACGGTCAAGGTTCACCGTGGCCGGGTGATGGAGAAAATGGAAGCCGGCTCTCTCGCGGAACTTGTTCGGCTTGCCGGGCAGATCGGGATTCCGTAGCCCGGTCGCCTCGCCAGTGTCATACACTCGATTCACTGACTTTTTGGCCCATGCAGTCGTAGAATCGTTTTTCGGTGACTCCGAGGGGACTAGCCCGCACTTCTCACCAGCGTCCGGCTGCAAGGCGCGAACCACAACGACCTTCGGCGCTTTCTCGATTCGCTCG
>CBDTUG010000131.1:0-5578 GCA_965363555.1 uncultured Thermoanaerobaculia bacterium | reverse complement strand
CGACGATCAGACACTTCAATTTATCGTACCATTCACAGCCTTGACGGTATAGGGCCCTGTTGGTGATCGTTTCGGCACCGTAGGTTGTAGAGGTCCCTGACGCTGAAGCCAACGACCGCCCCAACACCCGAGAGCGCCCAAAACGCCGAACCGGGACGTGCCATTCATGCCTTTCTCTCTGCACAGCCCCCCCGATGACGGTGAAGCTGCGAGAAAAGGCATGAGTGACAATCCACGGCGACACCCTCTGCGATCGAGTGCTGGCTGAAGCCGGAGGCCGCCGAGGTCGTTTCCTCAAGAGGCGGTTCTTCTAACACTGCCCAAAATGCTGCCTCTTGAGGAAATGCACCGAGCGGGGGCGATCGGCAGTCATTGAGATTACGACCACCTTCATGCGCCTCCGAAGGCCGGGATTGGAGAACAGGGACCGGAACCGGGGGGCGCGAAGAGGGGGTGGGGCTTTTGGCGGTAGACAGTGCCCCCTATATTATTCAATTTCCTCCACCCGAATCAGATCACTAGTTCCATGTACCCGGCACCGTTTTTGGGCGATCGGCCCGAGGATCTGCTGGGCGCCCGAGCCCGAGCCCGGGCTGCGGGATGCGAAAACCTGGGCTGGTCCCCAGGCGAAGGTGTCTCCCGACTCAAACCCGTCGACAAAAATGGTCGGAGGCCAGGCGAAGAGTACATCCAGATCGTATTCGACGGTCCCGGCGGCCAGTTCGTCCTCGAGGTCGAGCGTGATCCTCTGAGTGAAATCTCCGCGGTTGAATATCGTCACCTGCAAGGTGTGGGGGTCGTAGTAAAGGGAGTAGACCGTGTAGCCACCCCAAATGGTGCCGTGCACTTCCTCGATCACCGAGATCAGGTACTCGTCATCCAGTGTCACTTGCCCGGTGAGGCGGTTCACGACCAGGTCGAAGCGGGCGCAGGGCCAGCCACCGAGTTCCGGGTGGGACTGAAGGAAGTTGGTGATTACCTGGAAGTCCCCGCTGCGTGGGATGGTCAGGTCGCCCTCGACGATTGCCGAGTTGCCGTGCCGGTCGGTCCAGAGCATCTGGCCTCGTTCGAAGTAGCCTGGTATCGAGCTGAGGTCGTAGAGGTCGAGAAAGGCAAGAACCTCGGGCACGTCGGCACATTGAGAAAAGAGAAGCTCCCAGAAATTGAGTTCCATCGGCAACTTCTCCGGGGCGGGCTCGATGGCCAGAAACGGAGTCGCGGTCATGCCTAGCACGAGTCCCTGGTCGTTCATGCCTCCCTGGGGCCAGATGTGATCCTCGACCCCAAAGACCATTGCCCCGTAATCGCCGGCGGTGGCCGGCATGAACCGGACCCAGCCCCAGGAACTCTCAATCCAATCGAGGTTTCGGCCGACCCGCGTCTCACCGCCCAGGGTGACGTTGAAAACCGAGCAGGGCAATGTCAGCGCGGGGATTAGAAGGGCTCCGACAAACAAGGACATCAGCTTGGCTCTCAAATTCCGCCTCCTCGGGTTCGACAGCTCACCCCTACTGACCTCACGGTAGCATGGGTGATCATAAGTGATCAGACAAGCTCATACATCGGAAACGGGACATAGAAGATACTCCGTCGCTCCAGAGGTCCTTTTCTCTCAAAGAGGAATTTCCATCCATCCAAGAGGACACCAGTGTCCCCATCAAAGGACGAGACTGAAACTCACGTCTGTAGTGAACGTATGAAAGATGGCAATGAAATTGCAATGATGAAATTGGAGGTATTGATGAAACGATTCAACCGAAACATGACGATGATGATCATTCCCCTGGGGTTGGTGATGTTGGGGCTTGGGTGTTCCAGCGCGGTTCCGACCGACACCCCGGGAGTCGACCAAATGGGCCAGTACGTTCTCAAACAGGAAGGGCCTGAAGTTGACGTAGTCCTGGGCTACAAATTTGCCAGGGGCACGGTCGGTGATGACTGGCTGATTCTTGAAATGGCGATCACGTCGCCGGCGAAGACTTCGGCAAAGGTCGATCGTGAGAACGTATGGGTCAAGGCGCCGGATGGCGCCAAGATCCCGGCAGCGAGTCAGGAGCTGTTTGGCAAGGACTATGCCCGAATGCGGAACGTGATTGCGGCAGCCGACATTGCGCGGGACCCGTTGGAGTATTTCCCCCCCAGTCGCAGGCCATGCCTGGTGCAGTTCTTCGTGCCGCCGGGTGCGGGAGTCGCTTATGACACCGTGTCGGTTAACGACCGCAGGGCATGTCAAGGACGTCTGTTCTTCAAGATCCCAGGAGGCATTGATCCCGGTCGCTGGACCTTCGGCATCGACCTCGAGGAGAGCACGGTTCGAATTCCGTTTGAGCTTTAGGAGCTCTCAGCGACAAGCCCGGCCGTTCGGCCGGGCTTTGTTCTTGATTCGTTGTAAGGGATAGCCGACCAAGCCGCTGGAGCCGAAACCAAAAAGCGGCCGACCAGACTTGCCTGGGGGAAGCATTTCAGGTTGCAGGCAGCAGGTCTCAGGAAACACGACGTCGGCTGCGAGTTGAGACCTGAGATCTGCGAAGGGAAATCTGCCCCGCATTTTCGAAATTGTTGGGGTGGGAATTTCTAATCCCTCGACGTGTCTCTAAGGCGCCTTTTCACCTCAGCCAGGAAGGCGCCGCGTGCGCCTCGGCCGATGACGGTGAAGTCGAATCCGGCGTTGTGAGCGGCGTCGGCGACCTGGGTCGAGGTGGGGAAGAGCCAGGGATACCACGAGCCCTCGAGATCATCAAATGTCAGCCGGAAAAAGACCTCCCCGAGGTGAGGTTTCCCCATCGCCATTTCGCTGAGGCTTTCGGCATCGAGGTTGCTGATTTCCGCTTCCAGGCCGGCGGCGTCGAAGACGACCCGACCTCCCGGCTTGAGCAACTCGCCAAAACGGTTAAAGAGTCTCTGGAGGCCTTCGTGGCGGCCTGCAAGTCCGATGCCGTTCATCAGGAGCAGGATGGTGTCGTAGGATCCAAGCTCTGATGTGAAGAGGTCACCCTGGTGGACGTCGGAGATGCCCCGGTCCAGCATCACGTGCACGGCGTCCTCAGCTACATCGATGGCGGTGACTTCAAGGCCCCTGCACTGGAGATCCAAGGCGTGACGGCCGGCGCCGGCGCCGGCGTCCAATACCGAACCCGTGCAGCGTTCGAGTGCCCTCCGGTCCAGGTCTTCCAGGCAGTCCTTATCAGGCCGGTAGTAGTTTCGGACGACGACATCTTCGGAGTCGAAAACGTCGCTGTCGATTCGAAGAAGGGCATCGTGTCGGCCGTTGTGGTAGGCGAGAAGGGCCGCACCCAGCGGCACCCATGGATCAAGAGGAATCATTGGACCTCGGTGGAGGCCGGGAGGTCAAACGGGTCCATTACCCGGTAGACCGGCATCAAACCGACGCTCTCATCCCAGAATGCCGTTCGGCGGTACCACCAGATGTACCGGGCGCGGTCGTTTTCTTCGAACTCTTCATCTTCGAGGGCGGCATCCCATGCCTTTCGAATTTCAGGATTGGCCACGAGGTCCTGAGCCAAGGTCTCCAGGGTGTCCAGCCCGATGTATTCCTTGCGTTCGAAGACCGAGTTCAGCAGACCCCACCGAACCAGGGAGTCAGGGGCTTCGGGTTCGAGTAGCTGAACGGCAATCTCGAAGTCCGGTTGGTCGGCAGGAATCCACAAGGCGCCTTCGGGAATCGTTCGGTGCTCCGATTGGCGGCTGGTTTCGAAGTCCTCGATCACAACCCTGCCCTGGTAGGGGCTGTCGGCAGTCGCGGGCTTGGAAAGGCGGATGGTTTCGACTTCCAGGATCATTGGTGCACTGATTTTCCTCATGGTCAGTCCGTGAAGGCGCAGACGCCTCCAGGCCTCGGTCCAGCCGGGCATCAGGATATAACCGCGGGGGCGTTTGATGCTCAGTTCCGCTTCGGGCCTGTGGCGCCAGGGCACTTCAAGGACCGGGTCTGTCTCAGAACAATTGAAGTGGATCATGGGGCTTCCGGTGACCATGGAGTCTTCGGTCGTCCATTTGCAGACGGGGAAGGCGACTGTGTCATCGCCGGTCATCGTCCGCCACCGCACAACGATTTCGGACGGCTTGGCATCCGATAGCCCGAGTTCTATCGTTCGTTCCCTGGCCGTATCCACCGCCTTGACCAGAGCCTTGGGCTCTCGGGCAATCTCGAACAGGAGTTCTTCCAGCAGGGCCTTATTGGCTCGAACACGAGCCTCGAAGGGCGCGTAGGCGTACATCTCGACCAAAAGAGAAATTCGGTTTCGGAGGGTGAAATAACCGGTTGAGTATCGGGGCCCGGCGACCGAGGAGTCGATGCCCTGGGACGGGTCGTTTCGATCGACCAGGCTGACGTAGGGACCGTTGGGCACACCGGCCTCGTCGAGCTTCCCGAAGACCTTCGGAAGGTGGTCGTCGAGCCACCGGTCGAGGCCGGGCGCCAATTGCGGCGCTTCGGCTCGGGACCAGGTCAGAATCCAGTGGTGATGGGATCCGTTGGTGACGTGGTTGTCGACGTGCAGATGGGGCTGCCAGCGGTTGACGAGGGACGCCAACGAACGAGCCTCCACGCTGTCGAGTTTCAGATGGTCGCGGTTGAGGTCGAGACCGGTGGTTGTCGTCCGAAAACCCATTCCCCCTATCGGCCCGTGCTGATTGGCCCGGTTGGTCGGGGAGATATCCTCGTGCCCGTCGGCGTTGTAGATTGGGGCAAACAAAATAACGCCGGCATCGAGCAGGTCGGAGTGTTTGCCGAGCACGATGTCCCGTAGGATCATCATCGACGCGGTCTTGCCGTCGGCCTCTCCCGGATGAATGCAACTCTGGATCAGCACCACGGCCTTGCCGGTGGCATGGGCGGCCTCGGGAGTGAAGTGCCCTTCGGAGGATACGATCACAAGGGGCAGAGATCGTGCCAACCCTGAGTTACCGAATGTGGTGACCTGGATCATCTCCGATTCGGCCGCCGTTCGTTCGAGGAACTCGAGAGTCTGAGCGTGGCTCGCGGTGATCTTGAAGGCGTTTTTCTCCGCGACAGTCAGCCATTGTTCGGGGATATCTCCGGCCGATGCGGCCGATGGCAGGGTCAAAACCAGGATCAAGGCGACGGACGGCATGAAGAGCGTTCGTTTCATGGCGATATGGTACGCGGTTTTTCAGAGGGAGGTTCGCACGGCCCGCCCGGGAGGGGCGCTCTTTAGGGTTGGGGAGATCGTTGGCTTCAGCGGCAACGTCAGAAAAGCCAACGCCGACGTTTTAAACTGAGAGCGCCCAATCCCCTCAAACGGTGCGTGCCATGCTTCGAATTTTTCCTCGGCAGCCCTCCCGATTCATATATCGCTTCAGGAAAAATCGAGCTTGGCAACACTCGGCGGTCACCTCAGCGACAGAGTCTCGGCCTACGGCTCAGCCGGGAGACTCGATTGCTAAAGCGCTCCCCGAGGGGAGCCAGGCACGGCTTTCGTCGCATCGACACCGTTGCCGGGAGGGCTGCCCGGTGAAGAAAGCCGTAACTGGCACCTCCGTCGAAGAGGCCGCGCTATGCTCTTGAGTATGACCACATCGGCGAACGACCTTCATA